>JAUXBI010000091.1 GCA_030619435.1 Syntrophaceae bacterium | reverse complement strand
TTGTCAAAACTTTCTCCCCACCAAAGAACGGGCCGAATCCTGAGGCACCCAAACAGGGTTTCTTTTCAAAGGATTTCGTCCAATTTCCACTGAACATACGGAGAATTTGCACATTTCCTTAACACAAATCATTTCAACAAACCTATATTGAAGATATGAAACCAACGACTGTTTTTTTTGCCCTGGCGCTCATGACGTTTATATCATCATGCCATGATCCTGCAAGCCCGGAGATCCCTATCCAAGATAAGGAGGAGGATGAAGGGTATGCAGACCTTGCGGTATTCTCTCAGCCCTGGCACGCATATATATACATAGATGGTCTGGATACGGGGAAAAGAACAAACGAAGAGTTTCAAGTGAAACCTGGGTCTCATACCATTAAGATCCTCAAAGAGGGGTTCAGGGATTGGGAAACGACTATTATTGCCACCGCCAAGAACATTGGGCCGGATCAGATTGTTGTGGATGCCAAATTGCAGCCGGTCTTAATAACCGTGACGAATCCGACAGCGGATACGATCTGGGCTAGGGGAGAAACAGTTGAAATCACCTGGGAAGCCCAGAACACCATGGGAGTGAACAGGAAAAAGATGAAATCCCTGTATCTTCCCTATGTTAAGCTTTATCTATACAAAGGAGGAAGTGAAATACTGACCATTGTTTCAGAATTAGAGAACAACGGTTCATATACATGGACTGTCGACCCATCACTCGTAGATGGCACGGATTATAGAATCAGGGTCAATGCTGCTCCTGAAAAACCAAACATAAAAAAAATCCACGGAATGAGTGAAAAGTTTACCATTAGAGAAGGTCGTTAACTACGATCCAGAGCTCGCTTCCACTGAATATGAGGGGAATTTGCACGTGCCCTTAGCACTCGCCGCCTTGAAAAATCACATATTAGTAACCAGAAGAGGGAATTCCAGATTCGAAAAACCATGAACAGGAGGATGCAATGAAAAAATGGAGCGTATTGGGAATTTTTGGTTTTATAACGGTGGCTTTGTTTCTAGCGGCTATCATCATGCAGGCTCAGGTTCAAACGCTGGTGAAACCCGATACTCCGCCGGGGCTGGATAAGGAAGAACCCGAAGAAGAAGCCACCTGGGCGGTTCAACTTCCAATATTAGAAAGCAGTATTGCTACAATGTTGTACGGCGACGGAGCGGGAGATTATATCAATGGGGAACATAACATCGAAGTTACAGTAGAAAAGAATAGTCCTGGAGCATGGAGAAAGGATAACGATTTTGTTACCTATATCGGATTTAAGATTTCCAATCCGACTGACCGGCATGTGGACTTCGAAGATGTTTTTCTTTTGGAACTTCATGAGGGGGATTATCCGTATATCGACCCAGATTATGGGAAACCCTGTTCTGTATTTCCTCCTCCTTATGAAGGCTGTCAATATTTATGCGATACATGTGATCCTTTTTGTATGCAAAATTTTATAAATAATGAATATCATCCCTACACAAATGTTGAAGAGTTAACTTATAGATATTTTCTTATCGAACTCCATGCTTTTGACAAAGACATATTGACTATGGGTCCTGGCGAATCTTACTTATTAGGTACATACGGACACTATCACGATTATGTCATGATGACACTGCGTTACCAGACAGAAGGCAGAGAACCTACCTACCACAATATAGAATGCCGCAAAAGTGCTCATTTGGGTGAAGCGTCTATTAATCCTTTCAACATCTGGATAACCAGAACAGGAGAGGACACATGGCGAATAGATGTGGGGACTATAGAAGATCCACAATTCCTTTTTCTAGAAGAATACTACTACGAGACAATCCAAAGAGGAAAAAGGACGACGATTGATGGCTGGTACTCGACTCTTTTTGCCGGAGGCGACTTCTATTTCAGCTTCGAATTGATTAGGATCCCACCATCAAACCAGTGAAATAAGCAAAGTAGAATATTTATTTAAAGGCCTTTTCGCTTCTTTCCAGTCGCAGCAGATTCTCCATCACCCAGAGCTCTGCTTCTCTGTAGGCAGCACTGAAGGCAATCCGCTTCCCATCCGGATGGAAGCACAGCTCCCTCATACCCCTCATGGACATGTCGATCCTCTGTGGCTCCTCTCCGTCCAATTTCATGCGCCAAAGCTGATTCAACTGCCCGCTTATGCTTTTCGTGAAAAATATCTCTCGAACGCCGGGCTTCCAATCGAAAGAGGTCGGGCCCTCTCCGGTTTCCATCTTATGGATCTCTTTCGGCTCCCCTCCCCCGGCAGGTATGATGTTCAAGGTCCACAAGGGAGTCCTGTCATCGAAGACAATCCACCGCCCATCAGAAGACAAGGACATGTGATGACTCTCCGAGGCATTCACCTTATGATAGAGCTCCTTTTCTTCCCCGGTGCGAATATCCCGGACGCGTATGCTCATGACATTGCCTTCTCCGACCTTCTTGCGCTCCCACATCTTGTAGGCGAGTGTTTTGCCGTCCGGAAACACATCGAGCTGTTTGATAACCTCCTCGTCCAGCCTGCACGTCAATATGATATCTACTGCGCCCGTTTGAGTGTCTATGGAATACAATCCTTTGCGCCCTTTTTTTTCAATTCCATAGGAAAAGAATTTCTTCCCGTCAGCCGACCAGCGGATAAAGCTCATCAGCTCGAGGGCCGGGAAAAGTTCCCGTTTTTCTCCTGAATGCAGGGAAAGTATACATATGGCCAGGGATTCGAAGCGCCCGGGGACATGGGCACGCCTGGAAATATAGGCAAGGGAATTCCCGTCCGGCGAAAAGTCGGGTGAAGAGTTGGCCCCCATGAACAAGTCCTCTGCCTGCCGGGGCGCAGCCAGCAGTGAGTTTTTCTCAAGATCCAGCGCTGCTGTGTACACATCCTCCATGCTCGTATATATCACATAATACAGCCCTCCAGCCCGCGTGAAACCCAGAGGAGACATCTTCCCGATATTCTTTTTGATGAGATAGGGCTGCCCTTTTGGAGCACCATCCGCCACCTCCAGGGCCCATATACTCATGGTTCCGGTCCGGTCACTCATGAAAAGCAGCCTGCTCCCCTGAGGATCCCAGCCGAGCGAGAAATCGTGTGCGGGATGCTCGACCAGGGGGATTTCCTTTCCATTCTCAACTGAAAGCAGAACAATGTCACTTCCGCGAGATCCGGGGCTCGCCGAGACAGTCTCACAGACGATGGCGCTCCCATCAGGCAGATAGAAGCCGGGATGAATCCCCCGGCCCTCATTGAGAATCCGGGTCGATCCGTCCACAGAAGAGATGGCGGCTATTTGCGTGACTCTTTGTTGTTCCCCGATTCCCGCCAGGATGAATTGCCCGTCAGGGGACCAGTCATATGGTTGAACGAGAAAATATTCTCTGTTTCGATAGAGGGCCCGAGATCCTGTTCCATCCAGGCCGATGATGCGGAGCTCAAAAAATCCCCCCTCATTCAACCAGGAATAGGCCAGTGTCTTCCCGTCAGGTGACCATATGGAGACGAGAGCGTACTCCGGCGTCTCCCAGGTGCCCTTGTGGGTGAGCCGGCGCTGTTTCCCGGTCGAGATGTTTCTCACGGCCAGGTCGCCTGTCGTCCAATCCACTGTCGAAAGATACTTCCCATCAGGGGAGGGCGCGCCGACAAAGTCTCTCGGATGGCCCGTAAAGACCTTCCGCATTGTCAGTTCGGTGTCGCCTTTCTCGATCACAGCTTTCGCTCTTGCAAGGCGGCTCAGCAGTTGCCGGGCGATCTTGACTTCCTCTCCCTGGTCCGGATATTCGGCAATAACCCTCTCAAAGGCATCCTTCGCTTCTCTCAATCCCAGTTTCGCATAACAGAGGCCGATATGAAGCTGGGCTTTGGCAGCAACTTTTCTTTCGTCTGGAAACCGCTTCAAAATCTCTATGTAGATATCGATGGCCTGTGCGATGTCTCCCTGTGCCTCCTCCATCCAGAGCGCTTTCTGTAACAGCTCTCCTGCTGTTTGCTGCGAAGAGAGAGCGTTTAGCATTAAGAGAAGGCAAAGAGGCAGGGCAAACAGGTTAAAAAATTTCCTCTTCATGTCATTTAAAGTGACTCGCTAGCTACGTTTTGGAAATATATGTTTTTTCCCTGTGATCTGTGTTAAGGAAGTGTGCAAATTCACAGTAACTTCCGCGCATCCGATGGCGTCTTATTCCACAAATTTATACCCCACTCCCCGGATACTGAGGATGTGTTTAGGTCGAGAGGGAACGTCTTCAATCTTCCTTCTGATATTGGCGATATGGCTGTCTATCGTCCGGAACGAGACGCAAAGATTATCCCTCCCCCAGATCTCATCGAGCAATTCATCTCTGGACAGGACCTCCCCTCTCCTCTCGATGAGAAGCTTCAACATGTGGAACTGAAGCGGGGTCAGTTCCAGCGTTACCCCCCTTTTGTGTGCCTCATACTTCCTAAAATCCAGTTCTATCTGACCGAAACGGAAAGTGTCCACGCCTGCTGTCCACTCTGCGGTCCTTCGTAAGACGGCCCTCACCCGAGCCATGAGCTCCCTGAGACTGACGGGTTTGGTCACGTAATCATCCGCTCCCAACTCCAAGCCCAGCACCTTATCGATCTCCTGATCCTTGGCGGTCAACATGATGATGGGCGTTTTGTTTCCTTTGTTTCTCAATTCCCGGCATACTTCATATCCGTCCATAACCGGAAGCATCAGATCCAGAATGATCAGGTCAGGGCTTCTCTCTCCGGCGATGTCCAAGCCCTTTCTCCCATCATCGGCTGTAAAAACCGTGTACCCAAACGACTCGAATTCATCTGTCAGGATCAATGCAATGTCGGGGTCATCTTCCACAACAAGGATTTTTTGGGACATCAAACCTCACCCCCCTGTTTCCCGATGGGTAATATTATGGTAAACATGCTTCCCTGACCGACCCTGCTTTTCACCAGGACTTTCCCGCCGTGGGCTTCAACTGTATGCTTGACCAAAGCCAGCCCCAAGCCGGTCCCTTTTGCGTCTTGCCGGGTGGCATTTTTCCCTTGGTAAAATTTATCGAAGATTTTATCCAGGTCGCTGGAGGCGATGCCTACACCCTTGTCTTCCACATCCACCCTGACGCTTTCAGCTTCCTTTCTGGCATTCACATAAATCTCTGTACTCCCCGTTGAAAATTTGACGGCATTTTCCAAGAGATTATTCAGGACTAAGGAGAACGCTCTCCTGTCCAAATAGAGACGTGGGAGGTTTCGAGAAATCCGGGAGTCGATTCTTATTCCAGCATAACTCTTGTCTCTTTTGAATTGTTCTATTTCATCCATCAATAGCTGAGACACATCCGTTTCCTGAAAGAAATATTCACTTTTTCCCTCTTCGATTCTTGAAAAGTCCAATGTGTTCTTTACCAGGCTGCTCAACCTGTCTGCATTCTTCGATATGATCGAATAATATTCCTTTCTCTTATCAAGAGACTTGACCCTTCCCAGCTGCAGTCTCTCACTCAATGTCTGTATGGCCATTATGGGGGTCTTGAATTCATGAGAGACAGAGGAGACAAAATCAGATTTTAATCTCAGTATCTCCATCTCGTGAGCGATGGCCCTCACCACCAGAACGGTCCCGGATATAAGAAGGACCAGGATGGTCAGGATGGTCCAAAAATAGAAGTTTTTTAAATACCCTAATCCATCCATTCCTGGAGGGTAAATATCAATCCTCCAAGGGGGAAAATTGTTCTCAAAATATTCTGTGACTGAGTAACGCTCTGCAGGCATGCTCCCAGGCCCCAACAGAGTCTGGCCTGAAAGGGTAGAGATAGCCACAGAAGCCTTAAGTGAAAAGGGAGTCTCTGCCACAATGCTGCTTATCTCATGATCGATCAGATAGTCTTGGTTTACTATGACTCCCAGCAGTCCGGGGTTTCCCCCTCCATCTTCATCACGGAGTGCTACAGCTAGGACGAGATATTCCTCATGCTTTATTACCTGGGAATGGCGAAAAGGACGGAAAACGGAGGCGCCCTGCTGCCTGAAACTTCTCTGCAGCTCGGGGAGAATAAAGCGTCTTGCATCTTCAACCCTCGGCCATTGTTCATTGATCCTCCTGTGGATTCCTCTCAGCCGTTCGAACTCCTGGCCGTAATCTTTGCCGTTATGATTTTCCAACTCTGTGGATAAAAAATCCGAAATATCCTTTTCCACCATCGAGGCATAAGTCTTGAATTGGTCGGCGTCCAGATGCCAGCGCTTCTGGAGAAGATTTCTGTATAGATCAATGGAGTTTCGATAAAAATCATCACAAGATCCCATTTTACCATAACACCTGACGATCTGAACCCCAGCCAGGAGATCCAGGGGCAGCAGCGAGAAAGTCGTGCATTGGGAATACTCTGCGCAGACTCTCGAGAAGCTGTGGATGGCTCGGTCATAATTTTCCAGCTTCATGTAGCATCGGGCTATATTGAAAAGCATCTGGGCCTGGGTGTTTCTGTCTTGGGAGCGAGACAAAATGAGCTTATACGATTCAACCGCATCGGCGATTCTTTTTTGACTGAATTCAAGTTTTTGAGCTTTCTCTAACGTCAATCCGTGAGCATCAGTCATGGGAGACATCGGCGTATCCGGCCTTTTTTCCGAAATCGGGAGAAACAGGGGGAACAAAGGCTCCTCATCCTTATAAACCAGAAAAACATGCTCTATGAGACGATTCTCCCTTACATGAAAATTCAATAACTCCTCAATAGAAGCATAATCCCTCCGGGCAAAGGACGGATTCTGAGCCAGGTTCTGCAGGATGTTTTCGATGTCCACAAAACGGGAACGGATCTGTTGTTTAAGAAACGCTGCCCCTCTTCTATGCTCATCCTCCAGCTGCTTGACCAATCTGAATCTTTCATTGCGGATGGATCTCACGCCAAATATACTTAGTGCAACTGAAGGAAGAAAGATGGCTGTCAGAAAAATAAGGATGAGTTTCTTGTGCCTTTCAATAGCAATCCGAAGAGAGTCAAGCATTTCGATTACTGGAGAGGCTAACAGCCCCCTCATCCCCTGAGAATTATTCCTGCAATTATGCTGAAATCAACTTACCATTATTAAAACAACAAAGTCAACGCCAGGAAACAAAAGTAAGCATCCTCA
>JAUXBI010000206.1 GCA_030619435.1 Syntrophaceae bacterium | reverse complement strand
GATGGCAAAACCGTCAGGGGAGATTATAGAGACACCTATTACCGCCAATTTCCGGGAAGGTCTTTCTGTTCTGCAGTATTTTATCTCCACTCATGGTGCCAGGAAGGGCCTTGCCGATACAGCTTTGAAGACGGCAAACTCCGGGTATCTCACGAGAAGGCTTGTTGATGTGGCGCAGGATTCTATTGTTATGGAGAAGGATTGCGGAACTCTCGATGGAATTTACGTTTCAGCCCTGGTTGAGGGTGGAGAAATAATCGAAACGGTGGGTGAACGCATTCTCGGAAGGGTTGCCCTGGAAGATATAGAAGATCCCTTTACCGGAGAAGTTCTGGTAAAGGCGAATGAGGAAATTGATGAAACCGTCGCTGACCGGATTGACAAGGTGGGACTGGAAAGAGTGCTCATAAGATCTGCCCTGGCCTGCAAGTCGAAACATGGAATCTGTGCACTGTGTTACGGAAGAGACCTGGCGCACGGACACTTGGTCAATATAGGTGAAGCTGTTGGGATTATTGCGGCACAGTCCATAGGTGAACCTGGAACACAGTTAACCATGAGAACATTCCACATCGGTGGTACGGCGAAGTTTGAAGAACATTCCACTCTGGAAGCGAGACACGATGGAGCGCTCAAATTCGTTGATATCAAGATGGCTGTAAACAAGGACAATGAAGCCGTTGTTATGAGCAGGAATGGGGAGGTTCACGTCGTTGATGAAGAGGGAAGAAATCGTGGCAAATATCCTGTTCCCTATGGGGCCCATTTAAAGGTTGTTGAAGGACATAATATAAAGGGAGGCACCCTGATTGCTCAATGGGATCCCTATGCGATTCCAATACTTTCCGAGGTTGATGGAACCATAAAATTTGGAGATATTGTTGAGGGGAAAACCATGCGGGAGCAGGTTGACGAGGTTACCGGCCTTTCGAGGAGGGTAATTGTAGAATACAGATCTGCTGACCTGCGTCCCAGGGTTTCGATAAAAGACAAGGATGGAAAAACAGCCAGAGTTCCCGGGTCGCATACAATCGCGCGGCACCTGCTGCCCGTGGGAGCAAACATTGGTGTTTCAGAGGGTGATGAGATAAAGGCAGGTGATATTATCGCCAAGATCCCCAGAGAAACCACAAAGACGAAGGACATTACAGGGGGACTCCCGCGTGTTGCAGAGCTCTTTGAGGCCAGAAAACCTAAAGAGTATGCCGTGATAACCGAGATAGACGGGGAAATTTCCTACGGCGAAGATGCCAAGGGAAAGAGAAAAATAATCGTGACACCTGACGTTGGTGATCCTAAGGAATATCTGATTGCCAGGGGAAAACATATCAGTGTCCAGGAGGGTGACAGGGTTGTAGCGGGTCAGGCCCTGATGGATGGATTGAATAATCCTCATGACATGCTCAGCATAAAGGGCGAAAAAGCACTTGCGACTTATATGGTCGACGAGGTGCAGGAAGTTTACAGATTGCAGGGAGTCAAGATCAATGACAAACACATAGAGATTATAGTGCGGCAGATGCTCAAGAAAGTAAAGGTGACAGACTCCGGTGACACCTCTTTCCTCATGGATGAACAAGTGGATAAGAATAAATTTGAAGAGGAAAATGAGAAAGCAATTAATCGGGGCGGCACCCCCGCTACCGGTGTGCCTGTGCTCCTTGGTATTACAAAGGCATCGCTTCACACCGACAGCTTCATATCTGCGGCGTCTTTTCAGGAAACAACCCGTGTACTTACAGAAGCTGCCCTGTCCGGGAGGGTGGATTATCTGAGGGGTCTTAAGGAAAATGTGATTATGGGCAGGCTGATTCCTGCCGGCACGGGACTTCCCATGTATAAGAAGATGGGAATAGATGTTGAGGAAGAAATCCCGGTTTCTGAAGATCAGCAAATAAATGAAGAAAATATTGAGAAAACCCTTGACAGTCAAGTAGCGAATTGATACAAATCGCTACTTTGCTGTACGTCAGTTTCTGAAGATATAGAGGGAAGGATTTGTGGAGGGATAATGCCTACGATAAACCAATTGATACGCAAGGGCAGATCAAAAACGAAGAAGAAAACTTCAGCGCCGGCTCTTGCCAGTTGCCCCCAGAGAAGAGGGGTTTGTGTCAGGGTGTATACCACTACACCCAAGAAGCCGAATTCAGCCTTGAGAAAGGTGGCCAGGGTTCGTCTTACCAGTGGTTATGAGGTTACCTCATATATACCGGGCATAGGACATAATCTTCAGGAGCATTCTGTTGTTCTCATAAGGGGTGGCAGAGTTAAAGATCTCCCCGGAGTCAGATATCATGTAGTAAGGGGTTCTCTTGATGCCGTAGGAGTTCAGGACAGAAAACAGAGCAGGTCGAAATACGGCTCCAAAAAACCTAAGTAGACAGGAATAGTTATATGCCGAGGAGACGAGGGGTAACAAAAAGAAAAATACTGGCTGATCCCAAGTACAACAGTGTTCTTGTGGCGAGGTTCATTAATAATCTGCTGAAAAAAGGAAAGAAAAGCGTTGCCGAGTCCATACTATACGGTGCCTTTGACATTATAGAAGATAAGGTAAAGGGACCACCCCTTGAGGTTTTTGAGAAGGCTATGGATAACGTAAAGCCTGTCCTTGAGGTGAAATCGAGACGGATAGGTGGCGCCACCTATCAGGTGCCCACAGAGGTATTGCCGGATAGAAGGATAGCCCTTGCAATCAGATGGTTAATAGGGAATGCCCACTCACGTACGGGTAAGAGCATGCTGGAGAAATTGGCAGGTGAGTTCATGGACGCGGCCGCAGGCAGGGGAGCGTCTGTCAAGAAGAGGGAAGATACACACAAGATGGCTGAGGCAAACAAGGCATTTGCCCATTACAGATTTTAGGATTCAATATTCGGGAGTAGACAGAAAAGTTATTAAAACAGGAAAATCAATTAACCATTTTAATTAAAGGAGGTAATGGTTATGGCAAAGAAAAAATTTGAAAGAACTAAACCGCATCTGAATATCGGAACCATTGGACATGTGGATCACGGCAAAACTACATTGACTGCAGCTATAACAAAACATCTGGCTGCCAAGGGTCTTGCCGAATATATGCCCTTCGATTCAATTGACAATGCCCCTGAAGAGAAGGAAAGGGGTGTTACCATAAATATTGCGCATGTTGAGTATGAAACCGAGAAGAGGCATTATGCCCATGTCGATTGTCCCGGGCACGCTGACTATATAAAAAATATGATATCGGGTGCCGCCCACATGGATGGCGCCATACTGGTGGTGGCGGCCTCAGACGGTCCCATGCCGCAGACGAGGGAGCACATACTCCTCGCCAGACAGGTTCAGGTGCCATATGTTGTTGTTTACATGAATAAGGTTGATCTGGTGGATGACCCTGAGCTTCTCGATCTTGTTGAACTTGAG
>JAUXBI010000040.1 GCA_030619435.1 Syntrophaceae bacterium | reverse complement strand
GGCAAAAAGGATGGTCAAAAAACTGCGTGAGGGGGAAGGGGTGGATATCGTAATCTGCCTGTCGCACGGCTTCCTTTCAGACAACCCGGAAAAATCCGAGGATGAGATCCTGGCAAGGAAGGCGCCGGGGATCGATATCATCATCAGTGGCCATAGCCACACAAAAACCGATGTCCGAAAGGTAAATGATACCTTCGTGGTTCAGGCCTGGTGCTATGGAAGGCAGGTGGGTGTGATGGATATCGACTGGGCCGGCGGGAAGGTATCTTTGAAAGATTATCGCCTCATCGATATCAATGACTCCATTAAAGGCGATCCCAGGATTGCCGGCATGATTGATGATTTTGAATCCCGCATCAATGAAGATATACTGGCCGGGGAAGGACTTGAGTTTCGTGAGATTATCGCGAGCACCCCTTTCAGGCTTGAGATAGTGGAAGATGAGTGCAATCTGGGTAACCTTATTTCCGATTCAATCCGCTGGTACATCAATAAGCACGATTCCGATCCGGATGATCCGGCTACCAGGGTAGAAGTGGGGGTAATCAGCAACGGGGTTATTCGCGATGATATCGAGATCGGCAGGACAGGAGATGTCGCGGTATGTGATGTCTTCCGCGCCGCTCCGCTGGGGATCGGTTTCGATGATCAGGCTTCCATGGGTTATCCCCTTATAGCCTTTTATATCTATCCGAGTGAGATGAAAAAGGCCCTGGAGATATTGACCAGTGTCTATCCCCTGAAGGGGGGGGATTACTACCTTCAGGCCTCCGGGATCAAAGTCTCATACAATCCCAACCGGATGATTTTTGACCGGGTAACAGAGATATGGCTGGGTGACGAAGAGGATGGATATGACTTGCTGGATTATTCGACATCGAATACGAGACTCATACGGGTTGCCGCCGACATATACAATGCCACATTTTTAAAAGTCGTGGGAAATTTTACCTGGCATGTTCTGGATATCTTTCCAAAAGACCGCGACGGGAATCCTGTTGACGACCTGAGAACCCTTCGGGTCGATGCGGACAAACAGACCCCCGGAATTCAGGAACTCAAGGAGTATGCGGGAGTTCTGGAATATATCCGAAGTTTTCCCGATACCACGGGTGACGGGGTGCCGGACATCCCGGAAAAATACAGGGGTAAACTGGGGCGGCAGCTTGTCGAGCCCAGCTGGAATCCCTTCAAGCTGCTGAAACGCGGAACGCATGTCACATGGATTGCCTGCGGCGCGATTTTCACAGTTCTTTTAATTGTTGTTTTGATTATCGGTCTTGTCCGACGTATAATCAGACGGCGCAACAGGGTGTAACCGCAGTGGAAGAAGTTTAGGTTTTAAGGTTACGGGCATGGAGGTCAGGCATGAAACTGTTAAAAGGCGTTCTCTGGTTGGTGCTTGCAGTAATCATTACTGGTGTTATTGCCATCGGAGTCATTATAAATCCCTTTGGTTCTTCTCCCCTGAACAAATTCACGAAAGACGGTAACCTGGCCATTCCCGGGTTAACTGCCTCGGTAACGGTTCACCGTGACGAAAAGGGCATGGCTTATATTTATGCTCAGAATATGGATGATCTCAGTTTGGCCCAGGGTTTTGTCACCGCTCAGGACAGGCTTTTCCAGATGGAACTGACAAAGCTCTTCGCGTCCGGCAGAATCACAGAGCTTGTCGGAGAGAAGGCCAGGGGTCTGGACATCCGGATGAGAACGCTGGGGTTCCATCGCAACGCAGAAAAACACGTTGAATTGCTCTGTGATGAAACGCGGAATTATCTCCAAAAATATGTGGATGGCGTCAATGCCTTCATCAACACAAGACCCGGCAACATACATCTGGAATTCAAACTGGCAGGGTTAAAGTCCACACCCTGGACCATTACGGATTCATTGACCATTCTTTATTATATGGGATGGAATAGCGCAGGCAATGCCGGTAGCGAGATGATTGCGCAGATGCTGATTGAAAAACTGGGACCGTCTCGGGCCGCCGAAATCTTCCCCCTTATCATCAATCCGGATGACACTATCCGTAAAGAGATAAATACCCGGGATCTATCCTTTCAAATCGTCCGCTCAAATATTGTACTGGACAAGATGATACTCTCCTATCTTAGTGATAGTTCATTGAAAATAGGAAGCAACAACTGGGCTACAAGTCCGAAGCTCTCGGCAAGTGGAGCCCCCGTCTTAGCCAGTGATCCGCACCTGGATGCCACAATCCTCCCGGGCCCCTGGTATCCTTGCGGACTAATAACACCCACGACACGGTCTGTCGGGGTGACCATTCCCGGGATAGGAGGAATTACTATTGGTAGGATCAACCACTTCGCCATCGGAATAACCAATGCCTACAGTGACACACAGGATCTTTATATCGAAACGGTGGATCCCGATAATCCGGACAATTACCTTGAAGGCAGCAATTCTATGCCATTCGAAGTGATTGAAGAACAACTGAAAATAAAAGACAAAACAACGCCCGATGGATTCCGGAAAGAAACGATCAAAATACGGTGTACGAAAAGAGGGCCGGTCATTTCCGGTGTTATGCCCGGTCTGAAAACGGACAAGGTTATAACGGTACGCTGGTCGAGTTTTGAGGCCATGGCCCCCACCATTGGTTTTGAGAAATTACAGACAGCCAGAACGGTAACAGAGATTCGCCGGGCATTGAGGGATGTAAGCCAGGTTCCCCTCAACTTTGTTTTCGCCGACACCGAGGGAAACTTCGGGTGGCAGACAACGGGCAGAGTTCCTATTCGTACCCAGAAAGAAAGCCTGATACCTTATGTGGTTCACGACCGTCAGGACAACTGGACGGGATGGATTCCTTGGGAGGATATGCCACATGCCGTCAATCCGGATCGGGGATGGGTAGGCACCTGCAACCACATGACCGTGGGGAAGGATTACCCCTATTACTATACATCCTGGGTGGCTTCTTCCTATAGGTATCGGAGGCTGATCGAGCTGATGGACAGCCCAGGGGAAAAATCGGTGGACGATCACTGGAAGTTTCAGAGAGACGCGGTCAATCTCATGGCAAAAAAAATCGCGCCGGTCATGGCCCGGGCACTGATGGGTCATGACGACACCAGAGCGCTGGGACAGATACTTTCAGACTGGGACTATGTCGATTCTCCGGATAGTGCCGCTCCCACCGTATTCCAGTCCGTCTACCGCGAATTCGCCCTTCTGGTATATAGCGATGAGCTGGGAGACAAACTCGCACAGAAAATGCTGGACAACTGGTATTTCTGGGAGGAACGACTTCAGAGAATGGTAATCGAGGGGAATTCTTCCTGGTTTGATAATGTCAATACAGGTGACAGAAGGGAAGGGCGGGACGATCTTTTTCATCAGGCTGCCTTGAATGCACTCAAAAAACTTCAGCCGACCCTGGGAGATAATCCGGCCAAATGGCTCTGGGGAAAGGTACATATACATGAATTTCTCAGTCCCATCAGACGATCCGGAACAGGTAAAGAATGGCTGGGTGGAGGATCACATTCCGCCATGGGCTCCGGAGAAACGCTGTGCCGCGGCATGTACAATTTCAATAAACCCTTTAACGTTACCATCTCCGCTTCTCTCAGGATGGTGGCGGATTTAGGTGATCCGGATAAGATCCTGGCGGTTTTGCCGGGGGGTATTGCCGGACGTCAGTTCGACCCCCATACCACCGATCAGATCAAGCCCTTTATGAATGGTGAAAAAGTTTATTGGTGGTTCAGTGACGTGGCAATTAAGGAACACACGAGAAATATCCTGATACTGAATCCGATAAATTAAACGAGGTGAATTGACTCCGTTTATTGTGGACAGGAACAAGAACGCCGGCCAGATGGCCGGCGTTCTTTGTTGTTTTGATGCTTATGCCTTTTTCGGGGGTTTTGACAACAGCGTAACAGCCGCTCCCAGCAGGCACGCAACTCCCGCAATGATAAAAGGAGTTATCCATATTGAAGGATCACCACCACCCTTGGCGGTATCCTTGAAATATCCGGCGATCTGGGGTCCGATGATACCGGCGATGCCATACGCAACAAATATGAAACCATAGTTCAATCCCACGTTTTTGTTGCCGAAATAGTCTGCCGTGATGGCCGGGAAGAGGGCGAAGTTGCCACCGAAATTAAAGCCGATGATACAGGAGCCGATGATCAGCGTAGCAACTGTTCCACCCATCTTGTAGAAGAGGAGCATAATGACTCCCTGAAACAGACACATGAGGAAAATAGACATTTTACGTCCGAGTTTATCAGAAACCGTTCCCCAGACGATACGACCGAGACCGTTGAAGATCGCGTACATGGCCATGGCCGTACCGGCCGCGGCAGAGGCAGCCGCAGCGGTCATTCCCGCGGCTTTTAAAGAGTCAATGCCGAACAGTTTGATGCAGTAGATGACCATTAACCCGGCGATGGCTGAGAACAGGAAAGTAACCCATGTCATATAAAACTGAGGGGTCTTCAACATTTCACCTGATGCGAAATTGGTCATGCCCAAAGCCGCAGTACCCGGATTTGATCCCGATGCTGACGATACGGGTTCCGGCGGAGTCCATCCTTCCGGGACATAACCCTCCGGTGGATCAATCATGACGATACTTCCCAATAGAACGACAACAAGAAAAATAACTCCATAAAGAAGGAAAACGCTCTGAACACCTCCGAGACCGAAGAAGTCCAGGTTATTTATCAAACCAAACCAGGCGCCTGCCGATTTAACCCATATTGTCGCTCCGAAACCGAACCCGGCAACGGCCAATCCCGTAACCATTCCTTTCTTGTCAGGAAACCACTTTACTCCGACGGCAATGGGGACAACATAGGCGAGCCCGATACCCGCGCCGCCAATGACTCCGATAAAGAGTAACTGGCTAACAAATGACGTTCCAAACAGTCCGCCCAGGATATAACCGGCGCCCAGAACAATTCCGCCAATGGATGCCAGCTTTCTCGGGCCTGTAACCGCAAGCATTCTTCCGGACAGGATCATTACAACTGCAAAGACTAAAAGACCAACAGAAAATACCCACGCTGGCTGAGTAGCGCTGAAACCGTACATTCCACCATCAGCTACGGACAAAGTCAGTTTGGGTGTAAAAACAGACCATGCATAAATAGCGCCGAGACACAGCTGTATTAATACAGCGCCGATCACGACATACCAACGATTCATTACTTTTTCCTTTGCCATCAAATTCCTCCCAACCCATTAATTAATGATACCAACTACTTGATTAATAATACGTAAGTGAATTGTCGAATGACTTATCTGGAATCGGATCAATTGTCAAATAAAAAATAGAATAAAAATCGACAGTGCCGGATGATTTTATTGACATATTGGGGCCAATCTCAAGGGAGAGGATGGCGTTCCATAATAAACTCCCCCTCCGCAGGCGGAGGTGCATAAAAAAGAGTATTACTCTTTTTCCACCCGCAGAGTGGATATGTCTATCTCGTTTTTGTTTTTTATTTTGCGATAATACCACTTTTCATCTTTCATGGAGTACCACAGGGACCAGTTCCTTTCGGGTTTCAGCACTTTTTCTTTTCCGTCAGAACGGGTCACATAGAATATGTACCCTTCTGCTGGTGTAACCTTTATACGTTTTCCTCCAGGGCTGTATATGATTCCGTTGAAGGCGTTGTCCCATTCATCGGGATCAAGTCCGATATCAGTGTATACGTAATCGCCCCAGCTCCTCGGATACCTGCCGTTTTCATCGTAGAACTTTTGGACCAGATTTATCATTGAACCGCTTATCTCTTCGAATGTAGACCCCAGACTGGTGAGAGGTTCCGCCGCCTCTTCTCCCGGCCAGTAATGGAGCGAGCATCCCACTCTCGGGGAATCGTGGTTTTCGTCTGCCGGGATGAGCACATATTCTCCACCGTATGGACATTGCGGCTGGGAGCCCATGTATCCTACGCCGGCAAGTTGCGAAAGGCTCGTAAGGGGTGTGTCCGGGTTCTCGTTGCAGTAGAGGGTGATCATTTTGTCCGTGACCCCCCGTTCCGCGAGGCACGCGGTTGAATGGGCTTGTTCGATATAATTCATATACCGCGGGATTGCTATGGAGGCGAGGATGCCCATGATTGCTATGACAATCAACACTTCCACAAGAGTGAAACCCCTAGATACGGATTGTGTTTTCATTACTTTACCTCCGGACAGGGTGAATGTCTGCTTACGCTGATTTCACTGAAACCGTGAAGTCCCGGATTGGGACAGCGCGCCACTGTATCTTTTCCAACTTTGACGATTACATACGATTTTCCGCTCGCGGGGCATACAATATCATTGCCCGGCAGTTTACCGTCCTGCAACAGTCTTGATATATGCCACAGATTGTTGATGCACTGATCGGTTAGCGCATTTGTTTCATATGTGCCATGTCTTATGGGCTGATCTTCTTTAAATGCGGCGAACAGTTTCGGCATCTGAAAGGCGATTATTGCAACACAGACCAGCAGGACGATCCACTGTGCAACCACCTTTTTTCTGTTTTTCACATGCCGTGGCGGTTTTTGCGTGTCATCCTCGGGTTCTGTGATGTTTTCCTCCGCAAGTTCTATTATACATTGACTGCAATAAAGCTGATCACTGTCAACGATCTTGCCACACTTCTTGCAACGTCCTGTGGAGCCTGCCTCTTTGTCCATTATTATCCCCTCCTTTCAAGTATTCTTTTGACCCTCAATAGCAGCAGGTCTTTTTTTATCGGTTTTCTTAGATAGTCCATCGCACCAAGCTTTAACCCTCTTTCCTCGTCTTCAGGATTTATCCTGGATGTCAGGAATATCACAGGCGCTTTGATGCTTTTCTGGTTTACCATTTCGAGCAGCTTGAATCCGTCGAGATTAGGCATGGTTATGTCGGAAAGTATAAGGTCGAAATCTTTTCTGCCAAGATAAAGCAGGGCGTCTATGCCGTCTTCGGATGCAGTCACGCTGTAGCCATCATTTTCCAGGAAACGTGCTATAAGCTTTCGCGTGTCTTCGTCGTCCTCAACAATGAGGATGGATGCCTGCCCTGTTGCCTCCGTACCGGCTGGAATAATTTCCAGACCCGTCTCACGAGGTGCAGGTATTTCTGCATCTGTTACTTCTTCCGCCAGGGCCTTCTCGAAGATATCTTGCGGAGTAAAAATTAAATTTTTTACCTTCAGTATGGCATGTGTGCTTATCAGATAGTCCCCCCGATTTCTTGAGAATGTTCTTATCTCTGAAATGGGTGCTCCGGCGCGAACCATCTCCGCGATCTCCGGATCAAATTCCAGCACCTCATAGATTCCTTCCCGCCCGAGATAGCCGGTATCATTGCATTCCGGACAACCCACAGGGTGTGCTACTTCCGATGGAATATCGTCTGTAAATGGCGCGAACATGGCCCTCTCTCCCGGTGAAATCGGTGCTATCTTCTTACAGTGTGGACAGAGCTTTTTTACCAGTTTTTGTGCCACAACGGCGAGTATTGTGTCCGCCATTGTCCCCCTGTCGATACCCAGCCTTTCAAGGCGGAAAATCGCGGTGGTGGCGTTCGATGTATGCAGGGTGGTAATGGTCAAATGACCTGTGCTCGCGAAATCTATGGCCACCTTTGCGGAAAAATTATCTCTGACCTCGCCCATGAACAGGACGTCGGGGTCCTGCCGGACTGCTGCCTTGAGAAGCGCCTCGAATGTGACTCCGGCCTTTTCATTTACCTGCTGCTGGTTGACAAATGGCATGCGGTATTCCACAGGATCTTCAACCGACATCACGCTGAGTCTCTTATAGTCTACATTGTGAAGAAGACTGTAGATGGTTGTGGTTTTGCCCGATCCGGTGGTGCCCACGATCAGTATTATGCCACTGGAACTGTTTGCGATACTGATCATGGTGTCGGTCTGTCTGCCCGACATTCCGAGTTCTTCCAGTTTTTTGGGTTCGGTATATGGTTCAAGCAGCCTCATGACGAGGCTTTCGCCATTGGGTGTTGAGGTGGTTGACAGTCTGAGGTTGAATGTCCTGTCATTCAGGGTTGCCACAAAGCCCCCATCCTGCGGTTTTTTCTTTTCCGCTATATCCAGACCCCCCAATGCCTTCAGTCGGGATATAACCATAATCCCTGTGGCTTTCTTCAGTGTGAAGGTATCTCTGAGGTCGCCGTCAATACGGAACCTGACCACGGTATCTTTTTCCTTGGGTTCTATGTGTATGTCGCTTGCCCTCTCAACCACGGCCGTGTCAAGAATACTGTTGGTAATGTGTACAACCGGACGTTCCCTGATTTCAGTCTGCAGTGATTCCGCGGAAACCGGTGTTTTTGTGGTTTGTCTGGTGGTGCCGGCCTTTGATTGCGGCGGTGTATCGCCGAACAGAGAATCGATATTGCAAGGTTCGGTTATCGTGAGGCTGGATGTATGGTCGAGACCGGAGAATTTCATAAGAGTATCTATTAGACTCCAGTCAAAGGGGTTGCTTATTATAAAGGCCTTTTTGCCGGAGGGACTGTTTACCGCCACCACATGATTTGACCTGCAGAATGTTGACGGAAGAGCGCCAAGCTGAATATCGTCGGCATTGATACGGGCGGCGTAGGGCAGTTTCAGGAACTGGGCTATATACTGTGCCATGAGATCTTCACTGATTTTCATATCTGCCGATATTGTATAGATATCAGATGGGGTTGTATTCGAGAATAGATACTTTTTTTCAGTATCCATGCCCAGTTTATCGGACACAAATTCTTTGAACTGAATGAAATCGGACGATTGTACCTTCTCGTGCCATGATCTGTCATCCGCGTGCAGCTTGCTCCACTGCGCGTTTGTCTGCAGATGCGTTTCGATCTTGTCTGTCAGGATGTTTTTTCTGATGGGCTTGACAAGATAATCGGCGGCGCCCACGGAAAATGCCCTGGCCTTGTCCCGTTCTTCTCCCATGGCGGTAACGAATATTACGGGAATGTACGCGGTTTCATCGCTTTCCTGCAACAGAGAGCATACCTCATACCCGTCTATTTCCGGCATCATTATGTCAAGGAGAAGGAGATCGGGTTTTGTGTCGTTTATGATCTTCAATCCCTCATGACCGTTTTCGGCGGTGATTACCCTGTAACTTTCCTCAAGGAACCGTTCAACCAGCTTCAGGTTGTCCCTGTTATCGTCGATATACAGAATCAAGGGTCTGGTGTCAGTCATATACTACCTCGACGCAATCAAGATAACGGGAGAGGGTTTCCAGTTGTGTGCGGATCTCCGCAGCGTTTTTCTCTTTGGCGGCCTGTTCAATATGCATGCCGATATCGGTGATCTCGTCAAATCCGTAGCCCCCGCCGGCCCCCTTCATCGAGTGGCCCAACCTCTGTATGGTCTCGTAATCACCCGATGCGAGCAGGTTTTTGATTTCTATTATGTCTTTGCGTCTGTTTTCGAGAAAGTCTGGTATCAGATCTTCGAGATCAATGTCCGCGTGTATGATTATTTTTGAGTTCTCTCCTTCTGTCATATCGTATGCTCCTTGCGTTCAATCGGTATGTTATGAATCGTGATAAAAATAACGCGGCAGGTGGTGGCTTGTCATCACCTACTCTTGCACTTCAACGCAGTTTCGTCCCCCCTGTTTCGCCCTGTACAGGGCCTTGTC
>JAUXBI010000170.1 GCA_030619435.1 Syntrophaceae bacterium | reverse complement strand
TCACCTACTGGCCTGTCGGATTGATGCTGACAGACCTCGCTCTGGGCTATGACACGATTTATGATCTACTGACTCCAGAAGAAAGAAAAAAGGTTGCCGATGCCCTCTACCATAAGGGAGTCACAGAAGTATTTAAAGAATATGTCAGGGACAACAGAGTGTCATCCGACACCTCAAACTGGACAAGTCATGTTACGGGAGGTGGAATTTTAAGTGCACTGGTGATAAGTGAAGAATATACCGATAAAGAACTTGAGCCTTATCTTACGGGAATGATACTGAAGGTCGGGGAACTGATCAAAAACACTTTTGATGGTGACGGCAACTACGGAGAGGGATACGGCTATCACAACTTCACTATGCAGACCTTAACTGAAATTATGTGTGCTTTAGAACGGAATTTTGGAATACATTTCCCTGGAAAAGTTAATAATTCTTTCGAGTATCTTCTCTATCAGATGGATCCCTTCACAAAGGAACTCTATGATTTTGGGGATACTGGAAATCAATTACTCCCTATGAGCAATTTTGTTTATCTTCTTAATAAAACTAAAGATCCACGGTTAAAATGGCTCTACGACCTTTCTCCCGGATATCATGATATAGACCTGTTCTTTTATGATGAAAAAACCAAGCCAAAGAATCCCTCCGATCTTCCCACCGTAAAGTGGTTTAAGGATGTGGGAACTGTAGTTTTCAGGTCGGGATTCGAACATGATGATTTTCTGTTTGTATTCCGGTGCGGCCCCTTCTACAACCACCAGCATTTCGATCAGGGCTCATTCTTCTTATCGGACAGAGGGGAGGATCTTATCACAGAAGGAGGCAAGACCGATTACTACCATGACCCTTGGTACCAGAAGTTTTTTATCCAGCCGGGCGCTCATAACTGTATCCTGGTGGATGAAAACGTCGAAAGCCAGAGACCCGGGGACAACAAAGAAGATGTTCAGGCCTGGAAAGAATACGCTGAAATAACAGATTTTATGGAATTTGGAGGGGGAGCATTCACATCCGGGGATTTGACCAAAATTTATAAAGGCAAATTCAAGGATTTAACCCGGAGTATTTTGTATCTAAAACCAAGAACGGTTGTGGTGATCGACCAAGGTGAAGGGGCAGGAGGAGCAGAAAGAATGAATCTGAGATTTCACCCCCCCTTGAAAAAAGATATTCAACTCAATGGGAAAACCGCGATGATCAACCGCCCTGCAGCCTCGCTTTTTTTAAAAACTCTCGCTCCAGAACAATATAAATCCGAGGTTTTGAAACGCCCCCTGAGCCTGTCCGAATATGAAAAGGAAAATCCAATCACCATGAGCGCCCGCGGCTTTCTCCAACTCACATCAGATCTCAGGCCAGGAGGTACCACCTTTATCAATGTCCTCACTTCAGACCGTTCGGTGATTTCCAACTTAAACGAAAAAAAATCTTCAGCTTACACGCGATTGACAATAGCCAACCGGAAATTTTTCGTAAACACGAAAGTCAATAAACTCTATCAAGCGGATGGCTTTGAGACAGATGCACTCATCTATTCCTCAGGCGATGATGGATTCTTTGCTTTTCGCGTCACAAAACTCACTGCAGACGGGAGAACAATCTTTGCTTCCCCTTCGCCTGTTTCCCTCGTTCTCACAAAAGGAAATGTCACAGCTATTGAGTACTCCGCATATAAAAACACCAGGATCAGCTATTTTTTTCCAAAGAAACCACGGAAAATCACTCTCAATGGAGACCCGATTCAAAATTGGGACTACAGAGACCGGATTGTTATCCTCAACATAGCAAAAGGAAACGGGATCATCGAGATTCTATAAGTTGAATTGGGGGGATATTTTTATTAGGATTGACCTGTTATGAAAAAAAGATTATCCATCGGGTATTGTCTGTTTTTGGTGGGAATGGCAGCCGTTATATCAATGTTTTTTTCCGGCTGTAAAGGGGCCGAACAAAAGATCAGGCCGCACTGGTCGAGTATGGATCCTTTATCCATTCCCCTGGAGGTTCGAAAGGAACAGTTTGCTGAGATGAACCTGGTTTTCAATCCTTCCTTTGAGGAAGGAGAGTCTTTTTAAAACCGAAGAGACCCAAAACGATTTCCACATCGAGGGCTGGACGAAAATCGGAGAACATGTCGGATGGGTCGAAGAATCCTCCAAGGGGAAGTATTCAGTAAAAATTGCCCGAGAAGAGATTCAGAATGAAACGGACGAACTCGGAGAAGGGGTCTTGAGTGATTTTATCGAGGTCATCCCCGGCAATTATCTGTTTACCTATGATGTAAGATTGAAGGATATCTATCCCAACAGATGGCGGTTGGGGACAAAACTCTACGACGCCGTAAATATCCGGCTGCAATTTTTCGATAAAAAGAAAAAGCCCCTCTCCGGCAAAGTCTATTACCCCTATTATGAAGCCTATTTGGACAATTCTTTCAAGGGATACACGTTCGCGAATTTCTGGAGTATTGTCGATTTCGGCTGGGCCAACGTCAGGGCCAGGACCTTCAATTATCCTTTTTCCGAAGGAGACATCCCCGATAACTGCCGGTACGTTAGACTATTTCTGGGCCTGAAGGGCAGGGGAACAATGTGGGTGGATAATGTCGACTTCCGCTATTCAAAGTGGAATTTCACTCCCCTTGAACGTCTGGCGCCCTTTATCAAGAAGACATATGCCAAATCGGAATTATTGATCCCGAAACCAAAATCCGCCAGCCAAAAGCAAGCCCTGAAATATTACCATAGAGATACTGAAAAGGGCCCGAAACCCCTCATAATTATCCCGGAAAATGCCGTAAAACAAGTCCGGACGGCAGCGAAGCTTATAAAAAGCCGGCTGGATGAAATATTCTTTAAACTCCTGGGAGAAGGGCATTCCACAGCGGACATAAAGATCCTCACTCGCTTGACGCATGAGATGAATGGGTTGAAGCCGCTCATTATCAGTGTCGGAAGGACAGGACTGTATGAAGCCCACAAAAAAGACCTTCCCTGTGCGGAAATCGAGGGGAAAGAGCAGGCTTATTTCATCCGGGGCCTGGATGAACAGAATTTATTGTTCCTCAAAGGAAGCGGCCCTATCGGTGACTATTACGCGGCGACGACCGCTGTTCAGCTTCTGGATGACGAGGATTTTATCTTTCACAGTGCGGATGTAATCGATTTTCCCGATTTTCTCGGCCGCTCCTACCTGTTTGATGCCTGGAGCAGCACCGAGAGTATGGAAGACGATATCAGCAACATGACCAGGATGAGCCTGCTTAAACTCAATAAGGCCTATGTGGGATACGGGCAGACGCACGGCCGTAAAAACTGGTATGCCCCCGACGACCTGTACATAGACGGCGTGAGAAAAGCCGGATCGGTTTGCCGCCAAACAGGGGTGATGAATCTGGCCATAATGATCAATCCTTATTATCATCTTGAATATGAAATGGACGTCAAAGACATGAGCGACTCACTGCGCTATGCCTGGAGACATGGAAATCCGAAAGACATGCAGGCGCTGAAAAACGTCTTCCAGATCGGCCTGGATGCCGGGGCCAACTGCATTATGCTTATGGGGGATGATTTTGTCCCGCATGAGGCGGATTACAGGAAGATCTATTCGCTGTGGACGCCTGAGGACAAGGAACAGTTCACAAATCTTCAAAACGCCCAGGCCTTTATGATCAACGAGTTATATACTTGGCTTTCAATAGACTACCAAGGGACAAGATTTGAGTTCTGCCCGCCCTGGTATCTGAATGAATTTATCGACAAAAGTCGCGGCAAAGCAGAGCAGTATTTTGAGGACCTCATGCTCCAGATTCCCGAAGATGTCGCCATCATCTGGACCGGGAATACTGTCCGCTCCCTCTCTCACGATATGGCCGACATCGAGAGATACAGGAAGCTGATCGGCCGATATCCGATGCTGTGGGATAATACCCTTTATGCCAGAGGGCTGACGGGAAATTACGGCGGTTATGCCCGTTACTATCCGGGGAAAGTCCGGATGTGCAACCTTTTTGAGCCGCTGGATCTGTTTCTGCCCCAGGATTTTTACAAATACAACCACGGAGCCCATATGTATACAAACGGAAGCGCTTTTTCAGAGACATA
>JAUXBI010000194.1 GCA_030619435.1 Syntrophaceae bacterium | reverse complement strand
ATGTATGGAACGGGGGTGATTTTTTATGAAGCGCTCCAGGAGCAGGAGGGCATCTTCATGCCTTTCCAGATTCAGGTATGCAGTGGCCAGTTCAAGAGGGATCAGGCTGTCCGGCGGATTTTCTCCCAGCGCCTGCGATAACTTTGTTGCTGCCAGATCATATTCACCCTGATTCAGGGCCACATACCCTGTTTTGAACGCATCTCCATAGCTTTTATAAGCATCCCGTACCTCGTCCGGCAGCGCGCCGCACAAGGCTGTAAAATACTCACCCTCCTGTGTGTGCCATCCCCGGTCTTCTGTCTTATCCTCCTGGGTGTGAAACCAGGGAGCCTCCATATCATCCTCTGCGATATCGCTCTGAGTTTTGCCGAGCAGTTGTTCGAGTCCGGCTGTAAGCTCCGGATCTTCCGTCAGTTCCAACGCAAGGTGGAATAGTTCTGACGCGCCTTCATAATCTCCGGATTCTTTCAGCAATTTCCCATTTTGTTTATGCTGCAGGGCCAGCGCTTCACTGCTTTTGATCATTTTTTCCCGGAGACGATTCTCAAGGGCTGTATCTTCCGGATCGCTCTTATTCATCTTGGCCAGAGCGGTTTCATACTCCAGCCTGGCTGCCCCGTATTCCATGATCTCGAAGAAACTGTCCCCTCTTCGCTCATATTCTTCGGGGCCTTTGCCTGAAAATATTTTCAAAAATCCCACTCAGTTACCTCCCTCAGTTCCCTGCTTTTCTCCCCTGATTACGACAAACGAGCCTTCGCCGTATCCCTCCTTTACCACTTCTGTATGGTCTATCTCCTTCAGGTCACGGAAGATGGTTTGAGTAAAGGCAAAATTTCCGAACCCTGCGTCTGTCATAAGGGAAACAACCTCGTCCGCTGAATAAAAAGATGCCTCCCGGTAGAACTCGTTTTCGGCTTTATACTTTTCATATTTTTTTCCGACAGGGCTGGTGCTATCGACAAAGCCAATCACAAGCGCGCCGCCCGGCTTCAGTATCCTGTAGACTTCACGCAGGGCGGTTTTTACATCGTTCAGGAAACAGATTGCCGTGACCATCAGTGCGAAGTCAAACCGGCCATCATCAAATGGAAGATCTTCGGCAACACCTTCATGAACCTCTATACCTCGTTTGCCGGCAATTTCAGCCATTTTCAGGGACGGGTCAATTCCAAGCCTGATGCCGAGTGGAACGGCGAATCTTCCGGAGCCCACACCTATCTCGATGCTTTCTCCCTTTGTCGGCAGTAATTCTTTCACAGCCCGTAATTCAGCCTCATATACGAACCGGTTTTTCTCAAACCACTCTTCGTATTCATCCGTATGTGTCTCAAATGGCCCTTTTCCCATCATGTGATTCGCGTTGTATAGTTCCATGACCACCCCAATCCTTGAACCCTGAACCCTCTATTATATGTCAATTATCCGTCCCGCGCCGCCCTCAATATATCTATCGGGATACAATGATTTTATCTTTGCCTTGAACTGGGTGCAGTGGGTGGCACAGATTATGTCTATCCCCTTGAGCAGATCGAATTCACTAAAGCCGTGGAGACCCCCTATAAGAGCGTGGATTCTTCCATGCGTGGAAGCTGCTTCCAGTATATTCTTTACACCCGGGTGAGAGCAGCCGGCTATCACAACCTGTCCCCTGTCGGTGCTGATGACAAGTGATTGCTCAATCTCGTCACCGTAGGGTGCTTGTTCAGACCCTTGAAGTTCTCCCGTTGAGAAGACTCCCTCGCAGATCTTTATGGGTTCTTTCACTGCTATGACCGCCCTGGCCGAATCGGGCGGTATGCTGTACGATGAAGGGATGTATAGACTGACGTTGTTGTTTTCTCTGAGAAACCCCGCCAGTCCGCCTGTGTGGTCCCGGTGGGCATGTGAAATTACAATTATCTCAATAGCTTCCGGATCGATGTTGAGACTTTTCATGTTGTCAAGGAGTATGTTCCCGTTCGCCCCTGTATCAAAGAGTATCGTTCTGTCGTGCGCCTCCACGAGGCAGGCAAATCCCCAGTCAGGGGTAAGGTCCTTTCTTGATGTTTCATTGTCGTAAATGATGGTGATTTTCATACACCCTCTCCTTTATAATGCGCAGGATATGACAAGTGCTTCTGCCAGTTTGGGGATTACGATAACATTTGATTTGCGGAATCTCCAACATTTTTTCTACGCATAATCTTTTTGGCTTCAGTAGTCAATGTGGAGACTATATTGTGGGCAGAACTAAAATGTGTGAATGGCGGTTGACTTAAAAGAGACGAATATGCGGGTTCCCTCTGAGAGCTGGAGGTCAAGCAGGGCGCCCTTTGTGATCAGGGATTTGAATGTGATGTTTCTCACCATAATACCTGCTTCGTAGTATAATCCATGATCGGATATTTCGGTTATATTTCCCGCGAAAGAGTTTCTCATGCTTGAGGTTAATTCCCTCTGACTGAGAACAATATCTTCCGGTCTGATGGCTATGTACCCATGGCCGTCCACAGGTTTTGCACCCAGCTCTATCTCCAGGTTTCCTGTGAGTGCCTTTGTCTCGCGAAACTGCGCCGCAAAGAGATTCTTCATTCCGACAAAATCAGCTACAAAGGTGGAATCCGGGCGTTTGAATATGTCTTCCATGGTTCCTGTCTGTATGATTTCCCCATTATTCATCATCGCTGCCCGGTCTGACAGTGAAAGAGCTTCCGCGAAATCGTGTGTAACCATGAGAAAAGTAACATTGGAATCCCTGTGCAGTTTCTTAAGCCCCGTTCTGATCTCTTCTCTGAAGCCGGGGTCCAGAGCCGAAAGGGGTTCGTCGAGGAGTAGAATTTCCGGGTTCACCATCAGTGCCCTTGCCATGGCGACTCGTTGCAGTTCCCCGCCGCTCAGATTGAGCGGAACGCGATTCAGAATATAGGAGAGATTCAGATTCTCCACCAGACGGTCGAATGTTTTGTCGGACCGGGTTTTACTTATTTTATGAAAATGCAATCCATAGGTTATATTCTCACGGACGGTCAGGTGAGGGAAAAGCGAGTAGTCCTGATATACTATGCTTACCCCGCGTTTCTCAGGGACGAGTCCTGTGACGTTTTTCTCGCCGATATGGATGCTTCCGCTCTTTACCGGGATAAGCCCGGCTATTGCTTCGAGGAGAACAGTTTTGCCGGCGCCTGTCGGTCCCATCAGCATGAAAAACTCATTTGTTCCTATGTCCAGATTGATATCGAACAGATTGAACTCTTTGAGATGGATGTTGAGATTCCTTATCTTTATCATGCCTTTTCCTTGTCGTGGGAGGTGAGTATCCTCAGAATCAAAAAGAGTGTCAGGCAGATAAACACCAGCCATACCGCCACGGGCTGAGAGTATTTAAGGCCATATGCCTCGAATCGCTCGTATATCATTACCGGGGCGATCATGGGATGGTATGCGACGATTACCACAGCGCCGAACTCGCTTATCGCCCGGGCGGAGCACATAACGATGCCGACGAGCATGCTGCGCCACGCAAGGGGGAATGTTATCCTGAAAAAGGTGCTGAACATGGAGGCTCCCAGACTGCGTGATACCTTCTCCAGTCTGGGGGAGATACTCTCGAATCCGCTTTTGACGGCATTTATGTAAAAAGGCATTCCAACAAAGGTCAGTACCACAACTATGCCGGTGACGCTTCCCATGATGCGGATGCCGAGCTGATTAAGCAGTTCGCCTATCCAGTGGTTCTT
>JAUXBI010000224.1 GCA_030619435.1 Syntrophaceae bacterium | reverse complement strand
GGTGCCAAGTCCCCCCGCAAGAACGATTCCCTTCATGTATATCTCCTTTCCTGTGTGCTATCGTTATTATATAGCATATTTGGAAGAGTCGGTAAACAGGTGTTTGAAGTCAAAGACCTTTACATGGTGCACGCCGTATAGTATACGATTCACAAGTATATTTTCATTCAATGCACCGGGTGTACAATCATGACTGACGAATATTATATGAAAATGGCACTGAAACTTGCGGGCAGGGGAGATGGGTGGACAAGTCCCAATCCCATGGTGGGTGCTGTTATTGTCAAAGATCAGCAAGTGATAGGCCAAGGATATCACAGGAGATACGGAGAGGCGCACGCGGAAGTCAACGCGATCAACGACGTGTCCGGACCCGTTGAAGGGTCCACGTTTTATGTTACACTGGAGCCCTGTTCCCACCATGGAAAAACACCTCCCTGTGTTGACAGAATCATCGAAGCAAAGGTATCAAGGGTGGTTATAGGAACCGTTGACCCCAACCCCCTTGTCTCCGGGAGGGGAATCTCTATATTGAATAACCACGATATAGAGACAGAGGTGGGCATCCTTGGAAAACAGTGTGAGGAACTGAATGAAAAGTTTTTCAAGTTCATGAGAACCGGCATGCCTTTTGTCACTCTGAAATACGCCCAGACCCTTGACGGGAGGATAGCATCGTACACAGGTCATTCCCAGTGGATAAGCTCGGAGCTTTCCATCAGATTCGCGCACAGGTTGAGGGGGCTGCATGACGCGGTACTGATCGGGATAGGGACAGTTGCCGCGGATGATCCCGACCTTCGGGTTCGTCTGGTCAGGGGGAGAAATCCGTTGAGGGTCGTTGTTGATTCCACGCTGAGAATACCGCCCGGCGCGCGTGTTCTCGATAATCAGGATGTCGCGAAGACACTTATTGCCACTGGACCACTTCGCGGAAGAGGCAGCCTTCCCGTGCTGAAAGAAAGAGGTGTCGAGACACTGGCTATCGACGAGGACGACAGAGGAGCCCTGGATCTGAAGAAACTGCTGGCAGAACTCGGGAAAAGACAAATATCTTCGGTCCTCGTGGAGGGGGGCGCGGGTATCATCACCTCCTTTGTGAAAGAGGGTCTTTTTGACAGGATAATTGCCATCACCGCGCCAAAGATACTGGGCAGGGGAATAGAGGTGGTAGGTGATCTGGAGATATCACGGGTGGATGATTCCGTCGCGCTGGAGTTTGAAAGAATCTGCCGGAAAGGCGAAGATATCGTAACATATCTGAGGAAAAAGGACTGACATGCCCTGGTACGCGGTTTACACAAAGAGTCGTTTCGAAGACAGGGTATATGCCGGGCTTGTTCAGAGATCCGTGGAGGTTTTTCTTCCAAAAATAGAGGTGTGGAGTCGGAGAAAAGACAGAAGAAAGAAGATAATGATTCCCATGTTTTCCGGCTATCTTTTTGTGATGTTTCCTGAATACACAAACGAGAGAAAACTCAATGTCCTCACTACTCCGGGTGTGGTAAAAATGCTGGACAAGTCGGACAGCTACGAGCCGCTGCAGGTTTCTGACTCGCAGATAAATGCGATCAAGCGCCTGATAATCTCAGATGTGGAGATACAGCCTTACATATATCCGAAGGAGGGAGAGAGAGCGAAGATAGTGGATGGTCCCTTCAAGGATATAGAGGGGATTGTCATACAGGCCGATTACCACAGGCATCTCTTCGTAGTATCCATAGATATACTCCAGCGCTCTGTAGCTATCAAGCTGGAGGGTTTTCAGATAGAGAAGATCTAAAGGCGTCCAGAGCCTCCTTTTCCAGGAGATATTCGCGCCCTTTATATTTTGGCGAAAGGTGAAAAATGCGGATATTTTTGGCCCCTGCCATTCCGGCGAGATACCCTGCCTGCCTCGCGGTAAGATGATATTTCTCGGTGGCAATTTTTAAATCTTCTTCCAGAAAGGGGGCTTCTATAAAGATTATATCGGAAGCCTTTGCCAGTGTTACGATTTTCCGTGCGTTATCACTGCTGTAAACGGCGTCGGCTATGTACGAAATCTTCTGACCTCCGGTTATCCGGGTGATCTTTTTCAGTTCGCCCAAAGGCGCTGTTTTCTCCCGCCCCCCCTTCCACCGTATCCTTACAGGTACGTCGTCAGGATCACCCCTGCGGACAGCGTCCTTCAGATCCACAAGCCAGTTGCCACGTGGCAGCCCCATCTCTTCCAGGATGTTCTTCATTATGTTCACGTGCTTTTGTTCCTTCAGCGCAAAGGCAAGTGAGGGGATCTTGTGGTCAAGGAAAGTCGCGTTTACCGTGAAGTTGTTATTGTCGGTCAATATGCCGTCAAATTTGCAGGTGTCACCCGGCTCAGGCCTGAAGCCGCTGCGGCAACTGTAATTCGTAGTTGTCATTTGTGTTTCGGAGACCTCTGTTACCCTGAGTAAAAAGTCGTTTGTATAGTTCCGGACAAGTTTCCATGTATAGGCGGCCAGTTTTCCCTCCACATTTTTTCTGAACCCGGGAGGGCCGAAGAGAGAGATATGCATGTCCCTTCCAAGGCAGATTCTCAGGAGATGGTCAAATCCGATGAAGTGATCCATGTGAGTGTGGGAGATGAAGATATGTTTAACCCTGAGGATCTGTCTCGGCTGAAGTCGATATATCTCTCCGAGGTCGAAGAGAGCAGCTTCACTTCTGTACTTGAATTTCACATAGACCCCGGGATCGGACGAGGGGACATTTATAAGACAGGCGCTGAACATAACATAGCTACTATAGACAAATATGCGAAAACGTGTCAAGGAGAAGAAAATTGAATGACAGGTCTGTTTGATTATAAAGGGCCATTACCGGATGAAAACTAAAATATCTTGACATCTTGCGGTGCCGG
>JAUXBI010000180.1 GCA_030619435.1 Syntrophaceae bacterium | reverse complement strand
TGAGCTAAATTTTGAGAAGGGAAATCCTGTTGCGGTTGATGGAGTAAAGATGAGTCCCGCGAAACTCTTGGATCATCTTAACGAACTGGCAGGAGCCAATGGTATCGGCAGAGTGGATATGGTCGAAAACCGCTTTGTGGGAATGAAATCGAGAGGGGTTTATGAGACACCTGGAGGTACCGTTCTCTGGGCCGCTCATCGTGCGGTGGAGTCGATTACCATGGACAGAGAAGTTATGCTCATGAGGGATTCGCTTGTTCCCAAGTACGCGCAGCTTGTTTATAATGGGTTCTGGTATTCACCTGAGATGAAGCTGATGCAGAAGATGGTTGATGAGACACAGGAAAATGTCACGGGGACGGCCCGCCTTAAATTGTACAAGGGCAACTGTATCGTGATAGGGAGAAAATCGCCAAACTCTCTGTATAGAGAGGACATCGCCACCTTTGATAAGGATGAAGTCTACAATCAGAAAGACGCCACTGGTTTTATCAAGCTCAATGCGTTGAGATTAAAAATACAGCGATTAATAAAAGGCTAAAGGCAAGGGTAGGAATAATGGTTGACAAAAAACCCTGGAGTGGCAGATTCAATCAGCCCACTGACAAGCTGGTAGAGGAGTTTACCGCCTCCATTAAGTTTGATAAACGGCTCTATCGATATGATATTGAAGGCAGTATTGCGCACTGTAAAATGCTTGCCAGGCAGGGGCTCATTTCTCCACAAGAAGAAAAGAAGATAGTTTCCGGCCTGGAGGGTATTCTGGGTGATATTGAGGCTGGCGAATTTGATTATTCACCCGATCTTGAAGATATACACATGGCCGTTGAGAAGGCGCTTATAGATCGTGTTGGAAAGGCGGGTGAGAAGCTCCATACCGGCAGAAGTAGAAATGATCAGGTGTCCCTCGACATGAGGCTTTACCTCAGGGATGAGGTTGAAAAGACGCTGGATTTGATCTCCGCTCTCAAGTCTTCTATCCTGAAGGCGGCAAAGAACGAGATTGACATTATTCTTCCCGGTTATACCCATCTGCAGAGAGCGCAGCCGGTGCTTCTGTCACATTATCTCCTTGCCTATCGGGAGATGCTGGATCGGGATGAGGCCAGGCTGAAGGAATGTTACGACAGGATCAATATTATGCCCCTGGGTTCCGCGGCACTGGCCGGTACCTCTCTTCCGATTGACCGGGAGTATGTGGCGGAGCTGCTGAAATTCCCGAAAATCACTAAAAACAGCATGGATGCAGTTTCGGATCGGGATTTTGTGGCCGAATTTGTCTTTGATGCATCTCTTTTGATGATGCACATGAGCCGCTTTTGTGAAGATCTTATTATCTGGTCCAGCGGGGAGTTCGGTTTTGTGGAGATATCCGATTCCTTCACCACGGGGAGCAGTATCATGCCCCAGAAGAAAAATCCTGATGTTGCCGAGCTAATCAGGGGGAAGGCGGGGCGTGTTTATGGAAACCTGGTTTCCCTCTTGACCGTAATGAAGAGCCTTCCTATGTCTTACAACAGGGACATGCAGGAGGACAAGGAGCCGCTCTTTGATACGGTTGATACGGTGAAAGGATGCCTCCATATCCTGTCGGAGATGGTCAAGAACCTGAAATTTAACAGGGAAAGGATGCTGGAGGCCGCCGCCGGAAGTTTTTCCACGGCCACGGATGTTGCGGACTACTTGGTAATGAAGGGTGTCCCATTCAGGGAATCACACGGGATAGTGGGACGTCTCGTGGGTTACTGTATCGAAAAGAACAAAGAATTGTCTGCTCTGTCCATCGAAGAATTTCGGAAGTTTTATTCCGGATTTGACGAAGATATCTATCAATGCTTGACTGCGGAAGCTTCAGTCAACTCAAGAATCAGTTATGGAGGTACGGCTAAAAAGGCTGTTTTGAAGAGGATTGAAGAGATTGAGAAAGAATTAAGAATGAAGAATGAAAGGGTGATTGGCTATTAAAACGAATAAATTGCAGATTTTTTTCTTGGTGACGGTGGTCTTTTCTCTAATGGTGTTTTGCCTGGGTTGCGGGAAAAAGGGGAATCCGGTTCCACCGGAGATTATAATACCGGTGGCGATTTCCGATCTCAGTGTCAAAATTGCCGAAGGTGGGGTTGCTCTTAATTGGAGTGTAGATGGGAATAATGTTGATGTTGCCGAATTTAAGATATATAGAAGCGATCTGGAAATAGAAGGTGACAGTTGTCCAGACTGTCCGCGTAAATATTCTCTGATTGCTGATCTTTTCTCCAAGGATCCAAAACTTACGAGGGAAGGGGAAAGAGGCATAAGTTATCATGATCCAAGCGTAAAGGCCGGGTGTTTGTATTCTTATAAAGTTGTGATGTGTGATTCTTCCGGCTATTGTAGTGGTGGGTCGAATATTGCGGAAATTAAATATTGAGGTTAAGGGCTAATAAATTCGTAAAAAGTCGAAATATACACAATTTTGTCATTCCCGTGAAAACGGGAATCCAGTTTTTTCAAGTGCTTAGCCGTATATGGATTCCCGCCTACGCGGGAATGACAGACTTTTTATAAAACCATCAAGGTTAAAAGTTTCATGGTGTAACTATGGATTACTTCAACTACATAGACAATAAGCTCTGGTGTGAAGAGGTGCCTATTGATGATGTGGCGGATAAGGTAGGTACGCCGTTTTATCTGTACAGCCATAGAACCCTGACGCGCCATTTTCGCGTCTTTGAGGAAGCCTTTGCCGACGTTCCACATATCACCTGTTTTTCCGTCAAGTCCAATTCCAACACGGCGATACTCAGGATATTCATAAACGAGGGTGGAGGGGCGGATGTTGTTTCCGGGGGTGGGCTGTATCGCGCACTTAAGGCAGGCGTTGATCCTGAAAAGGTGGTTTATTCCGGTGTTGGAAAGAGAACGGATGAAATAGAATATGCTCTCAGATCCGAGGTACTCATGTTTAATGTTGAATCTTCCCAAGAACTTGAGGCTATAAATGACTGCGCGGGGAGGATGGGTAAAAAAGCGGGGATTTCCTTGCGGATAAACCCGGATGTTGATCCGATGACGCACCCTCATATATCGACCGGTCTCAAGGAAAACAAGTTTGGAATAGACATTGAGAGATCTTTAGATGAGTACCGCCAGGCTAAGAAACTGGACCATGTCGATATTATAGGGATAGATTGCCACATAGGCTCTCAGATAACAGAAATTTCTCCCTTTGTGGACGCCCTGGGTCGCTTAAAGAAGCTGATATATCTTCTCAGGGGAGAGGAGGCTATCGGGATAAAATATCTTGACCTTGGTGGCGGTCTCGGTATTACATATGATCAGGAAACCCCCCCTCATCCTCAGGAGTATGCAAGGGCGATTATTGATGCCTCGAAGGATATTGGATGCACTTTCATATTTGAACCTGGAAGGGTAATCGTTGGCAATGCAGGAATATTGGTTTCCAGAGTGCTTTACACCAAGAGCAGCGACGACAAAAACTTTGTTATTGTGGATGCAGGGATGAACGATTTGATACGTCCAAGCCTCTATGATTCATATCACCACATTCAGCCTGTTATATTGAAGGACAGGGAAAGTTTTCTTGCCGATGTTGTTGGGCCGATTTGTGAGTCGGGCGATTTTCTGGCAAAGGGGAGGAAAATTCCCAGGCTAAATAGTGGAGAGCTTGTTGCGGTAATGAGTGCTGGTGCTTACGGTTTTACCATGGCATCAAATTATAATTCAAGACCCAAAGTGCCCGAGGTTCTGGTAAAGGATGATCGGTATTATGTTATAAGGGAAAGAGAGAAATATTCTGATCTGATCAGAAGTGAGGAGATACCGGAGTTTTTATATGAAGGTTCCGAGTTGTAGGGTGGGCATTGCCATCAACTAAGGTTTGTCCATGCAACCCTGCCGGTTCGCCGTAAACTTTTCCTTAACGGGGGATTTTGCGCAATCATAGAAGATAATAAATAGAAGGAGGAGAGTTATGT
>JAUXBI010000078.1 GCA_030619435.1 Syntrophaceae bacterium | reverse complement strand
GCCGATGCACTGCTCGGATCGGCCGGTGATCAGGCCGCTATTATGGAGGATCAGGGCTTTGAGGTGGTAGACCTGAAATTTGCCGATTATGGGGTGAATATTCTCAATTTGGGTATCTTTGTTCATGAGGATATGATCAAAGACAATCCAGATTTGATCCGGCGTTTTTTGCGCGCCACTAAAAAGAGCCATGAAGCACTCGATGCCAATTACGAAAAAGCAATGCAGCTTCTTGTAGAAATCAAGAAAGAGCTCAAGGTGGAAGTCGCTACAAAACAGGGTAACGCCTATTACAGCCGTATGGAGTCACCCAACTGTCAGGGCGAGGACATCCTGTTCAACTGCCTCGGCGACTGGATGATGACAGTTGATATCATGAAGAAATACCGCGAACTGGAAGGTGAGATGAACGCGGCAGATTTCTTTACTAATGATTTTCTACCCTAATTGAGAATAGCCGGTTGGCCGGAAAATACTGACCGACCGGTTGCTACATTTTACAAAAGATCTCAAAAAAGCCGGGAAGACGGGTATGGGTTTGAAACAGGACAAATTGAGGCAGCTTCTCGACTATCTGGAGGAGAATCTTCGTCCGGAAAGACTGGAGGAAATAAACGAGCTTCACCGTAAAGCACTGGACTGGGAAATTGTACCCCGCCTACCCTTGGTTTTAAATTTTCCCTTTCCGGATAACCCGCAGTTCAAGCCATTTCCCCATGGTGCCATCTTCAACGATTTCGAAAAGCATCTTTACAACGAACTGGTCTACGCTTTTGATAAAAGCATTGCCTTGAACGTCGATCTGGGGTGTGATCTTCCGGTCACCATTCGTCCCAACTACGGCATCGGACTCGTTTCCGGTATCCTCGGAGGTCTCGTTGAACAGGTTGGTGACAATCCCCCCTGGGTTCGGCCCTTTCTTTCTCGGTCTGAGCTGATGAAAATGTTTGACATCGATACGGGCGATGTCTCAGGTAGAGGCTGGATTCCCAGAGTTGTGGAAACCTATCAGTTCTTTGACGAGACCCTGGGCCCGTACCGCAACCTGAACGCGTCGGTGAAAAGAGTTCTACCCGATCTGCAGGGACCCTTTGACAACTACGAACTGCTACGGGGTAGTGAAGCCTTTACCGATTTTTATACCGATCCTGTCCTGCTGAAGGAGGGGCTCTCTCTGACCGCGGAAATCCAAATAAAAGCGGCGCGAACTCTGCTGCCCCATACTACGGATCATCGGGACGGCATTTCCTTTCAACATGGGGTGGTTATGAAAGGGAACATTCTTATACGTAACGATTCCCCAATTATGGTCTCCCCGAAAATGTACCGGGAATTTATCGCTCCTCATGACAGTGCTGTTCTGACCGCTCTGGGCGGGGGAGGCATACATTCCTGCGGTGCTATTGAACATCAGTTTGAAAACTACCTCAACGTGAAAAAACTCTTCTGTATCGATTTGGGACAGGGATTGATGAACGACAGGGAGAAGCTATTTCGCCTGGCTGAAAAGAAAAAGGTGGCGATTATCCGTATGGAAGCCACGGAGGAGGAACTGCTTACGGGCAGGATTCTCAAGATGTTTCCAACGGGGGTCAGTCTGATGCACTGTTGTGAAAGCTTCACAAAAGCTCGAGAAATCCAAAGCACCTATCGGAGAGCAACGCACGCGAAAAATTAGAAAATCCGGGATGAAGATACATCTGGGGGACGGTAACAACCCACACTCTGGAGGAACGCAATCAAGTTGTTTGACATCAGAGATATTTTAAGGGAGGCACGGAAAGTCGTCTCCTCCCACGCCGGGACAATTCCGGGAGAGTATCACAGAATACTAAAACCGGGGCGGGAGAAGAACATCAAAACCTGTGTTACCGTTTACGGTTGCGCCGATGCGGCCTGTATCCTCTATTCCCTGGATGATTTGCCGTCGGAGACGACAGAAAAAGAAGCCTGGATTGAAGCCATTCGCCGATTTCAGACCCCGAAGACCGGTCTTTTTGTAGACGGATCACACCACGAGATCCACACCACGGCATTTGCCCTGGCCGCGTTGAATCTCTTTGATGCTCGGGCAAAGTATCCTCTAAAGGCACTCAGGCCTTTAAGAGAAAGGGAAAAGATGGAGGCGTTTCTCGACAATTTGCAGTGGCGGCAGGAACCCTGGCTTGACTCTCATCAAGGAGCGGGTATCTATTCCGCTCTGGTACTCAATCGGGAAGTTTCTCGAGAATGGGAGGATTGGTACTTTGCCTGGCTGTGGGAAAATGAAGATCCGGAGACTGGATTCTGGCGAAAAGGCGAAATTACACCGCTGAGAGATCCAGAGCCACCGGTTCCCCTCTTTCACTATCTGGGAGGGTCTTTTCACTATCTTTTCAATATCGTGTACGCCAAAAGAAAGCAGCGCTATCCCGAAAGGGCCGTTGATACCTGCCTGGAGATATGGGAAAGCAATCATCAACCTCTGTACGGAGAGCCCTTCTGTCGGGGAGTAAGCTATGCGGAGATAGACTGGGTATTTTATCTGAACCGGAGCGTCCGGCAGTGCGGATATCGTTTTAAAGAGAGCCGGAAAGCCATAGAGGCGGTGGCGGAAAAGTATATCAACACCCTTAAACAGATTGATTACGACAGTGATTCTGCTTTCAACGATCTGCATAAACTCTTCGGTATGATCTGCGCGCTCTCCGAGTTTCAGCTGGCTCTGCCCGGGCAGTTTATTACCGAGCGCCCTTTGCGCCAGGTTCTCGACCGAAGACCGTATATATGATCTACGGTGCGATCGAGGGATTGTCCCGCCCGCTGCCCCGGATTGTTTTCGGAACGCTGCTTCTGGCAAAACCGGATGAGGCAACCTTCTCGCTGCTCGATTCGATCATAGAGATGGGCTGCTACGCCTTTGATACCGCCTGCGCTTACGGCGATGGGGCTTCAGAAAAGGTTCTCGGGGCTTGGATGGAACGCAGGGGCAATCGTGAAGATATCATCGTCATCGATAAAGGTGCCCATCCGGTTGAGAACAGAAACAGAGTTAATCCACAGAGCATCGAGGCGGATCTTGGGGACTCGCTGTGTCGGCTGAAAACCAACACTATCGATCTGTATCTCCTGCACCGGGATGATCCCGGCGTCCCCGTGGGACCAATCATCGATGTCCTCAACGAGCTCAAAGCAGAGGGGAAGATCCTCCTCTTTGGTGCCTCCAACTGGACCCGCGGGAGGCTGGAGGAAGCGGGAGAATACGCCTATAAAAACGGACTGTCACCTTTTTGCGTCTCCAGCAATCAGTATAGCCTGGCTATTCAGTATGACGATCCTTATCCCGGTACTCTAAGCATCAAAAGTGCTCCGTATGATCCCGAGCTTGAATGGTACAAAGCGAGCCAGTTTCCTCTTTTGTCCTGGTCGAGTCTGGCCAGGGGGTTCTTCAGCGGAAAGTTCACCCGGGACAATGTGTCCGGTTTTACTGATCGGCAATCCCTGATCAGCATCCGCTGTTATGCCCGGGAGGATAATTTCATTCGGCTGGACCGGGCGCGCCGGCTGGCTGACCAGAAGGGATCAACTGTCCCTCAGATCGCCCTGGCCTATATCTTTTGTCAACCGTTAAACTGTTTTGCGGCCACCGGTTCTTTGAATCCGACACATTTTAGAGATAGCGTAGATGCTATGGAAATTGACTTAACGGATCGGGAGCTGGCCTGGCTTGATCTGAAATGCGATTCTCCCTATTGAGTTTCGCTCTATATTGCCCGCACGTGCAACTATTAACGTGGCACCTTGTGCATCGAGATAGCGCGGTCGCATATTTGTGTACACAATCAGCATCCATCGCAAAGGTTCTTTGATTTTCCCTCTGATACTTTTCATCACCTGTGAAGCGATGGGATGAAACTCGGCGCCCTTTAGAACATAAACACCTGCAGGGCAGGAAGGAACCATTTCAACCGCATCGGCTCCGGCTTGTTCGTCACAAAAAAACTGACGGTGTTGAACCCGGGTATCCCGTTCTCTATAACGGCAAATCGGGGTAACGGAACGTATCGATTGACGGTTTCCTCCTGGACGGACTTTTTACACCACGGCGGAAAAACCCGCCTCCTGGGCACGAAACGAATGCTCTGCATCTTTTGTTGTACCGGCGGATGCCGCAACGATTGGATGTTCGAGTTATAGACTGGCGAGCTCAACCTGTAATCTATTGTTCATATCTATTCTCCCGACTAGGCTCCGAGAGGATTCTTTCTTTCTATCAACTGAACTATATTACCTTCGACATCCCGAAAAAGAAACAATTTTGTGCCGTTGGTGACCGTTTTGAAATCCTCAACGACATCTACACCCTCCCTCTTAAGGCGAGCGACCATTGTTTCGATGGATGAGACGGATACAGCGATATGTCTCAATCCCTTATCCCGGGCATGAGGTACCTCTGGGATATCCCCTACGGTTTCGACAAACTCGATGAGAACACCGTCGGGAAATTTTAAAAAAAAAGGGCCCTGCGGACTTTCTTTGACCAGTTTGAGTTGAAAAATATTTTGATACCAAGCGATCAAGGACACTATATTTTCAGCGCATAGAGCGATATGTTCTACTCCCTGTACCATAATAATATAATCCTCAGTTTTTCTGATTTACAAACCTGTCGATCAAAGCGACCGCGTTGTCCACGGGCACCCCCGGTAATATCGGTTTGGCAGGAGCCAAAATATATCCGCCCCCTGCTGCCATTTTTTCCAGACACAAATTGACTTCGTTTGTAACATCCTGCGGAGTTCCGAAGGGGAGGGTTTTTTGGGTGCTGATCCCTCCCACCAGGCAGAGATCCTTTCCGAATTCGCGCTTGAGCTCAAAAATATCCATTGCTTCCGGCTGCAGCGGCTGGATCATGTCGATGCCGATATCTATCAGATCGGGAATAATCGGTCGGATGTGGCCGCAGCTGTGGAGGTAGCATTTTTTATTAGCCCTCTGTATACGGCTATAAATATGGGCGAGGCGGGGTTTGATCATCTTTCTCCAGAGATCAGGTCCTAAAATCATGCTATTTTCAGATCCCGCATCTTCTGTCAAACCTACCGCGTCGATCTGGTTTCCGAACCGCTCCAGCACCGTATCTATAATTTTGAGGCAACCCTCCATCAACCCATCCAGCAACTCTTCCATAAAGTGGTGATTCAGGTAGTAATCGGTCATGCTCTCTTCGAACCCCCGGATGAACCAAGTCCGTTCCGAAAACATCTCTACCAGATTCACAATACGAAAACGGTCTTTATTCTCCTCTGCCCAGGGTTTTATGTGACCGAGATGTTTTTCAGAAGTCAGGTCGGGGAATCTGTACCCCTTTAAATCGGGTTCCGTTAGAGCGGGCTTTTCGACATGGGGTATATTCCCCTGTTTTAGAATCACCCCGAAATCGTCTTTATACAGACCATTTTCCACCGGATGCTCCAAGGCTCTAATCTCCCCCATAACCACATGATCTTGAATTATCGTTTTTCTGAAACAGGGATCGTTGTAATGATCTGCTAGAAGTTTTTCCATTTCCGGATCGATCCAGATGTAATAAGGGCAGAGATCGGGCTCTGTAAAGCTAAGGGTTTTAAATACACGTTCTCGGAAGGGCGAGATAGCAGTGTTTTCAGTATCCATTTTGGATATTTAATATTATGACAAAAAGAACAGGTAATCAATATGCAATTTCAACTAAAATTTCAACTAAAATTATTAATATCTATTCTCTTGTATGATATTCTTGCTTCGGGATTTACCAGAATTCTGGATCGACTCGAGAGGATTTTTTATGGACCAATTTGATGTCATTATTATTGGCGGGGGCCTGGCCGGAGTCTGTGCAGCCAAGCAGGCTCTGCAATCGGGAGCGAAAGCGGCCTTGCTTACCAAGGGATGGCTGGGGGGGATCGGTGTTCGGGGTTCTGGAGCCTCGGGATGCGGCACATCGGAAGGGGGTGTTCCCGCTTTTTCCCGGTTCCTGGAGGAATCTTTTGATACCGATCGTTTTCGGGATAAGATTATTAACGCCGGTCTCGGTGTGGTGGAACGCGACATGGTCTCACTCTTCGTGGAGGAGTTCGTAAAGATGAAATCTGCCGCAGAAAAGATTATGAGTCGCTATCAGCAACCCGGTCCTTTTTCCCTAGGAACTCCGCTTGTGCGAACCTACCTCGATTTTGTTCGAGAACGTGCAAAGATTTATTCTCAGACTACAGTTACCCAACTTCTCATTAAAGACAACGTATGCAGCGGAACGCTCTGCGTGGATGAATCCACCGGAGAGACGTTCCCGCTGTATGCAAAGGCGGTTGTCCTGGCTGCAGGCGGCGACGCCGGGCTGTTCTCAGTGAACGTTCATCCGGAATGTGTTTCAGGGGACGGTTACGCTTTAGGATTAAAGGGGGGAGCCGAAGCGGTGAATCTAGAATTCATGCAAATTTTTTCCATGACGACCGCTCCAACCCGTAATCTTATCCACTTTTGGCAGGAGGAATACCTGTACAGTCTCCGCAATAATGAGGGGGAGGAGTTTCTCTCCCGCTATCTTCCTGAAGGAATCACCAAAGAGGAATGCATTCGGGAAAACATTCTTCATGCCCCTTTCAGTGTCCGGGATAAAGCCTCGAAGTATCTGGCCATCGGGATCGTAGAGGAGATAAAGGCCGGCAGGTGTTCGCCCTCCGGTGGCATCTATGTAGACTTGAGAGACTGCCCTTCCTTCAGACACAGCCGTCAGGATCATTTTTTCCGATACAGGGGGATAGAGGCTTCCACCCATCTTGTTGAGGTCTCCATGGGATTTCAGTGCTGTAACGGGGGTTTGAGAGTCAACAGAAAGATGGAAACCACGGTGGAGGGGCTCTATGCCGCCGGAGAGAACGCAGGGGGGTTGCACGGGGCGGACCGTTTGGGGGGGAATATGCTGGCAGGATGCATCATCTCGGGAAGAGTCGCTGGCGAGCAAGCAACAGAATACGCACAAAACCGTACACGTGCCGAACAAATCCCTTATCAGCCAAACAAATCGATAGCCGGGAACCCCGGGTTATTAAAAGATTACGCCCGCCTCATTATGGAGATTCGACAATCGGCATGGGACAATCTCCTGGTGATTAAAAGCAAAAATTCCGTCAATCGCTTTCATACCCGGATCGAAGAGATTGCCGAAGAAGCCCAAAGAACAGCGGAAAATCCGGCGGCGGTGCCGGTGGAGGTGGAAAATCTTTTAATTCTCGGGAAAGCACTGGCTAAGACCACCCTGGAGAGGGAAGAGAGCAGAGGTGGGTTTTACAGAGAGGATCATCCGGTTTCGGCTAAAGGGTTGCCTGAGGTGCATCTCCTCACCCTATCAGAGGCAGGAGAGGTGGCGCTGCGGAAAGAGGTTTTTGATCCTCAGTGGGATTCTTCTTTTCAGGACGGTTTGAATAAAGAACGTTGGGGGTGAATACAAAGTTCTCCATTAACCCGGCAGCGTTACCGACCATCAGATCCTTGGCACCATCGCCGTTATAATCGATCACGGCCGGGGCTGCGCTGTTGC
>JAUXBI010000229.1 GCA_030619435.1 Syntrophaceae bacterium | reverse complement strand
GGCGTTCTTTGCAGTAACTGAATTTGGTGTAGAGCAAATCCGAATAACAGCGGGCAAAGTGGAAATCACCCGAATTTTTACACCATCCTTTTTCGATCGCGTGGTCGACGAGTTCGGGTGAGGCGAGATCCCAGTCATTCCCGATGGTGATGCCGTTTGAGATCGCGTATATTCCATCCACTTTTTTCGCGGCCCAGTGGCGACCCGCCGTTTCGAGAACCCATGCCTCATCGGGGTCTGCTATCAGGAAACTGTTGTGGTAAAAGATCTTGTGCCGGAAACCGCAATTCCCTCCCTGACCGTATTCGGCCAGCAAACCGGTGATTACATCGAGCGCGTCAGACGCGGTAACGGCGCGTTCCAGAGCGAGCCGGAGGAAATCCATACCGGTAAGCGATTTTCCCTTTTCATAGGGCTCTTTTGTAAAGACCGCCTCGTTTCCTATTGTGACGCCGTGTTCATTTGCACCCATTTCCGCTCCCCAGATCCAGAATGGCTTGGCGAGGATAAGGGCGTTGGTATGTTTAACCTGGGGGATGTCTATATATGTACATGAAATATTACTGCCCGGGGAATGGTCTTCGGCGGGAACAGAAATCAGATGGTGCGCCTCGTTCGGTTCACGATCGGAATTCTTCGCGAACAGTATCGTGCCGTCCGAGGTGGCTTCGGATGTCGCAACAATCGTATCGCACATAAAGGCTCCTGTTAAATATTAGTGGTAATAACCTCACCAATTGAACCCAACATCTTCTCGGAAGCGACTGTCAGCGCTTCGTCATGCCTGTGGTCAAGGGAAAACACCCGGAAATGTGTAACCCTTGCCGGTATAAAGCGGTAAATATCATTTATGGGTTCAAGCGATATGGATTCCGTGGAGGGGTTGAAGATATTTATTTTCTTGTCACCTTCCGCCATGGGATTTATCGGCCTGGGGTCCTGCGTCGCGAGATCCACGCGAAACTCCATCTCTTTCAGTGCTTCAGGAAGGACTTCTCTTATCTGCCTTTCATATTCTTCCACACTGGAAAACCTGATTCCCCTCTGTACTTTATCCACGAAGAACTCCGCGGAGAAAGACATCTTCCACTTGATCTGTCTGCCGTGAAGTCTTTCCCACTGTCTGCCCAGCTTTTCTTTTTCCGCGTCTTCTGATTTCGGCCATCCCTTTACTTCGTTGAACAGGCTCCAGTCATCACAGTTCAGATATTCATCCAGATGATCGGCGGGATCATACGGGAATATTATATCCATGGTATCTTTGAATATTTCCTGAAGATGAAGGTCAAGAGCCCTTGTCGTTCTGTGGAAATACACATTGGAATACAGGCTGAGCCTGGCATTCAGAAATCTGCCGAGCGCTGAAATCCCCACCTGGTGAAGGGTAAGTCCCTTCTCCGTAAAAAAGGTATAGAACCGAAGACGCTGCATATCAACGATATCTATGGAAAATCCGGTCATATAGGCGTCTCGCTGAACATAGTCAAGGTTGTCGACGGTATAGACGCCTGAAAAAAGCTGCCTTAAAAAGTAGAGCCATCCGGGCTGTTCTTCTCTTCCACCTTCGGGCTTTTTTATAAGGAAGGCTATCTGTTCCGGGTCAAGGTACTCTCCCTCCCCGAAAACGCCTGAGGGGCTTCGCCTTATATCCTTTATCAGGTGCCCGAGTTTTTCTGTTATAATCTTCTGCCCCAGTATTTCATGGGTCAGACCATACTGACTCAGAAAATGGTCATCAAAGAAATGTCCGTAAGGCCCATGCCCCACATCATGAAGAAGCCCCCCCACCCTCAGAAACTCTTCAATAAAGTTTATGGAAGGTATTTCGGGAAACGTTTCCCTGAGCCCTGGGTAAAGATGCCTTACGAATTCACCGGCCATATGCATGGTTCCCAGAGAGTGCTGGAATCTGGTATGCTCCGCCGAGGGGTACACCCAGCGGGCGCTCTGGAGCTGATATATCCTCCTGAGCCTCTGCAACCATGGAGAATCTATCAGATCTTTTTCTGTCTTTTCCGGGGGAAGATCGGAGGAAGGCACGGTAAACCAGATATACTGGTATATGGGATCGGCAATAAGCGCCTTGCCCCGGTATGTCTTTGCTGTCTCTGTGCTTTCAAGTTTCATAAGTAAATGAATACAAAACTTTTGCGAAAATATCAAGCAATTGAAAAGGGCAGTGAATGCCTTGGCATATGTGGTGTGATAAACACACCCGCCTGATTTAGAGGGGATAACTGTAACTATCTTTAAGAAAAATCAAGCACTGCTCCCTTTCAGGGCGTTACCAAACGTTTTGTTCGATTAAAGCATTTTCTGTAATTCTTCCTTTGTAATATCACAGTCCCTCAAAATTTGGGCAAGAAGCCCACGACCAATGATCTCTCCACGATGAACAGGAATAACAGTACATCGGCCATCTTGATGTTGGAGAAAACGATGACTGCCTTTTGTCCTGACGACTTTAAAACCCATCTTACGCAATACTTGAATAAGCCGACTGCCCGCAATTGATGGAAACGTACTCATTAGTTGACCGCCACTTTCTGCACTCCAATAAATTCATTAGATGTCGGTCTTTCCACTTCAAGACAGAGATCAATAGCCTCCTTAATTCTCTTCATTAGGGTATCAAGAGATTTTGCTTGAGTATGGCAGCCACGAAGGGCTGGTACAGATGCGACAAAAAAACCATCCTCATCTTTCTCAATTATGACGCTGAATTCCTTCATTACCTTATATCCTCCCTATCCCATGATTTTCTTCAAAATAACCAATTATCATGAAAGTGAACAATTTATTAAGCGGAAAAATATCCGTAT
>JAUXBI010000167.1 GCA_030619435.1 Syntrophaceae bacterium | reverse complement strand
GAAAAAATGATGTGGAGCCATATGAATTGAAATCCGGGAAGGACAATAGAGCCTTTTATTTTGAATGCAAGAAAAAAGAGCGGTTTACCGTTCCTTATAATCAGAGAGCAACTCGGGAAGATGCACTCAGGGTAATACAGGAAGTCTCAAATTCCGAAAGCGCAGTTATTGCCTCAACCGGCTTTACAGGCCGCGAACTCTGGGCACTTGACGATCGCGAAAATCAACTCTATATGGTCGGCTCCATGGGTTGCGCCCTGCCTTTAGGGTTGGGCGTCGCCATCAATAAACCAGGGGTAAAAATCTATGTCGTGGACGGAGACGGCGCACTCCTGATGAGAACGGGAACAATGGCTACAGTCGGGGCATACGGCCCCGCGAACCTGGTCCATATCCTGCTTGACAACGAAGTTCACGATTCCACAGGTGGTCAGAGCACCGTATCGGCGGGTGTTTCCTTTTCAACAGTGGCAAAGGGTTTCGGCTACAGCCGCACTTTTGCAACGGACAGCCTGGATGCGCTGGCGGATTTCATGCACACTACTTTTGAGGGGCCTGCCTTTATTCATTTCAAGACCAGGAAAGGCGCAATGGCAAACCTGGGCAGACCGTCCATTACACCGGTCCAGGTAAAGGAACGGTTTATTCATTATCTTCAAAATTACTGACAGGAGTTTAGCAAGATGAAAAACATAAGGCAGGCCGTTATACTGGCGGCGGGAATCGGCTCCCGGCTCAAGGGCGTTGTGGATAATAAACCCAAAGGATTCCTAAAACTGGGAGAGAAGCCGATCATTGAAGAATCAATCGCCAAACTGGTGCGCTCCGGCGTCACGGATATTGTCATAGTAAGCGGATATTACCATGATTACTATGATGAGCTGACAAAGAAATATCCTTTTGTCACGATAGTGAAAAACCCTGATTTTGCTGTTACCGGGAGTATGTACTCCTTCTACATGGCCCGTGAGCGCATCCGCGGCGACATCCTGCTTCTCGAATCGGACCTGATCTATGAATATGATATGCTCCAGGTGCTGCAAAACTCGGTGTATTCCGACTCCATCCTGGTGTCGGGCAGGACCGGCTCTGGCGATGAGGTGTATGTGGGAGTGGACGGGGACAGGATCGTCTGTTTGTCAAAAGATATACAAAAAATCAAACGCCTCGGCGGTGAACTTGTGGGTATATCACGCATCTCCCTTGATCTTTACCGGGAAATGGTCGGCCTTGCAAAGGATATGTTTGATACTTCTCACCTATATGACTACGAGGATTGTCTGACCGATCTATGCGGCCATCGAATAATCAACTATGATTTTGCTGAAAAACCGGCCTGGATGGAGATCGACGATGAAAATCATTACAAGAAGGCCCTGGATACTGTTTATCCTCTCATACAGGAAAGGGACAAGGCCATATCCATAAAAAAGAATGTAGAACGCACTGTTTTGCTGAATCCCGGTCCGGCGGCAACTTCTGACTCGGTCAAATATGCCATGGTTGTTGAGGATATCTGTCCAAGAGAAAAAGAGTTTGGTGAACTTGTGCAGGGGATCAGGCGAGACCTGGTGCGTATTGTACATGGCCGGGAACTGTATGAGGCGGTCCTTTTTGCAAGCTCCGGCACCGGGGGAATAGAGGCGTGCCTGACCTCCGTGGTCCCCGACGAAAGGGCGGTTTTCATCATCATCAACGGGGCCTATGGTGAACGGATGCAGCAGATCTGCGACGGGTTCGGGATCATGCACATTGATTATGTAATTGACTGGGGCGAGCCGATCGATTTCAAAAAGGTAGAGACAATTATCATTGAAAATAAAGATGCGATTTCCCACATAGCAATGGTCCATCACGAAACAACGGTGGGGATTCTCAATGATCTCTCGTCTGTTTCCGATCTTGCCTCGAAATACGGCATGGAGCTTATTGTTGATGCAGTGTCCTCCTTTGCCGGGATACCCATTGATGTGACAAAATTGGGGATACATTATCTTGTTTCATCATCCAACAAATGCATCCAGGGCATGGCAGGGGTTGGATTTGCCATTTGTAACATAGAGTCTCTCGAGAAGACGGCATCTCTGAAACCGCGTAATTTCTACTTTAACCTCTATCAGAACTACATGTTTTTCTCTAAAAAAAGAGAAATGCAATTTACACCGCCGGTCCAGATATTGTATGCCCTTCGACAGGCCATCAACGAGTATTTCATTGAAACGGAAGAGGGTCGCGCCGACCGGTATGCCCACATGTACAAGGTTCTGACCGCAGGGCTTAAGAGACTCGGTTTCAAGTTTCTTGTTGAAGAGAAGTTCCATGCTAAAATTCTTACGGCTATAATCGAACCCCGGGATCCAAACTATGATTTCACGGAGATGCACGATTTCCTGATCCAACGCGGCTTCACCATTTATCCGGGCAAGGGGGCAAAAGAGGATTCCTTTCGGATCGCCAATATGGGCGCCATCTCTTATGACGACATAGAAGAATTTCTTGAGAACCTTGAAGCATATTTGACGTTGAAGAATATCAAGCTGTCTTGATGGGAACTCAATGCAATTAAAGGACGCAAAATATCCGAACCTGGCCAAAAGGGAGAGCGACGGCATTTACTGCTACCTGGTGCAGCGTCGTTTATCGTATCACATAACTCGATATTGTATTCAATCGGGAATTACCGCCAACATGGCAACCCTTATCGATTTTCTTCATGCCTGCGCCGGGGCTCTCTTTATTTATTTTGGCTTCCCTATCATAGGGGTGATATTTATTCAGTTATTCAGCCTTTGGTCGTGCGTGGATGGTGAAATTGCCAGGCTGACAAAGAAATCGAGCAAACTAGGCGATTTTTTCGATACCATGGTCGACAGGAGTGCCGAGTTTCTTTTTATGAGCGCCCTCCTCCTTTCGGTTCAAAAGGTCGACCCTGATCTGCGATGGGGAAACTGGTTCTTTGCATACATGGGCGCGGTTCTCCTGATCACGAACTCTTCTGAAAAGTACCGGTCCGCGTTTCAACAAAACTATCCAAAAAAGTTGGTCGAGTCGGTGTTCTGCTGGATTTGCGCAGGAAGCGACATTCGTTTTCTCTATCTCTCTATCGCGATCGCGGTTTACGCTTTTTCAGGTTCTGTCGGGATAATCAAATGGTTGATAATCAGCCTGACCTGTGCACTTTACCTCAATTTCATCTTTCGATTATGGCGGATATTCACATTATCCACGAAGAATTCCTGAGCGGGTTGGAGATTTGAAAGAAAATGTCTAAACAATACGATTCACTGCGACAGTTCCTTGATGAGCTTGCAGAAAACTGTCTGCTCCTTGTTCGTCATGGTCAAACCGACTGGAATGCAATGGATCTCGTCCAGGGGCGTCAGGACAGGCCCCTGAGCCCGGAGGGTTTCAGGCAGAGGAAGAACCTTTTTTTTGCCCTTCAAGACATTGAGATTGTCCGGATATTCACCAGCACACTTGAGCGAACAATCGAGACGGCCCGTCCACTAAGCAAAGAAAAAGGAGTCCCGCTTGAAACACTGCCGGAGCTCGATGAAGCCCGACTTGGTGTTTTCGAGGGCGAGCACAAGGTAAATTTCTCGGACGACTTCTCTAAACAAATGTATCAGGATTTCCTTAAAGACGAAATAAATGTAGTGCTCCCCGGCGGTGCGGAAAATCTCAGGATGCTCGATCAACGCATCCAGCAAGCCCTGGAAAAGATCATGCATGACGTAACATGCTCCGGGTGCACGTTGCTGGTGGGTCACCGCAATGTCAATAAGATGATTGTGAAGAATCTACTCGGCCTCACCATCGAAGAAGGGTATCGGGTTGAACATGAGCACAACTGGTTATACATTTACGCCTTGCAAAGGAAGGAGATCTTCCACACAACGATCGGCGCTCCTCATAAACCTATTGAAATTGCGCCTGGATATCGTAAAATCGGATAAGGAATATTTCCTCCTCACCCCGGCCCACTCCCGCCAGGGGGAGAGGGAGACAAGAGGAATAATCTAAAAGAGATCAAGTCTGCCGTTGACTCTTGCTGATTATTTCAGCTAAATTCTGTATCCGTTTTTTAAGGCCCTTATCAGCGTTCATTTCATATTTTACTCTTTCGACAATGCT
>JAUXBI010000241.1 GCA_030619435.1 Syntrophaceae bacterium | reverse complement strand
TGGAAAGCCGGATAGACCAGGAGAGGATTCAGACAGGAGAGGACAAAAATACAAGTCGTCAGCAGGTGAAATATCAGAAGAGGGATCAAAATGACAAACTCAATCGATACATGCCACTTCCAGGATCTGGCAGGAAAAGATCCGGAAGATGTCTGCAGACGCGCCTTATGCAGCTATGACAGCAATAAGGGGTGATATACTTTGTCCGTATGGGGTGAAGACTATAACATATATCACGGCGACTCAAAAATAATACGCGTTCGGGATGATAAGTCGGATATCAATATTTTTCTCGGTCTTTTCATGGTTCATTATCTCTTAACATCAAAGGCCATACCGATAAGCAGAGAATGGATATCAGAGAAAGACATCCCTGGCGGTGTTGCATTTTTTCAGGGTCCACACGCAATACCAACCCGTTTGATCACAAAACGATATGGAGATAATCTTGGCGGATTCTGTAAAAGATGCGAGCAGCTTGATGGCATCCCACTCCATATGGCGGATCAGGCATATTCTTTTAGAATAGCGCCTCGTACTCCTGTTGCAGTTCTACTATGGGAGGGAGATGATGAATTTCCCGCTGAATCTAAAATATTATTCGATAGAACCATTATTGAACATCTGGCCCTTGATATTATCTTTGGGCTGACTGTTGAAATATGTACAAGAGTTGCGGATTTTACAATTAATAAAACCAAAAGGAGCTAAGAAATCTATGGAACAATGGATGCAGATGGGGCGAAAATTGAGAGAGCTGGTAAATCCGTCAACCATGCCTGTGGCAGTTAAGTTCTTGAAGGAGGAAAATCAAGTCCCTGTAAAGGCAAGAAGACCGCTTCGAGACCTGAAAGTGAAAATGGCACCGTGTCAAGGCGCTGCCATGGCCAGGCTCTATGGATGGACTGTGGCATTTACCCGGGAGGATCAGGGTTGCGCCATTGCAGCCCACACATACGGCTGGGAGAGGGTCCGTGATGCAACCGGGGCAATCAGTTTTCTCACCCGGATGAACTACGCATCAGATGAGAAATCTGCTGTTGAAGTACTTGAGGGCTTTCGTCAGCTTGAAATGGGATACGACCCTATTGTGGTATACTCTCCTCTTGAGAGGACCAAAGTCGAACCTGATGTGATTCTTATCTACGTCAACCCTGCCCAGATGATGAGGCTCATTCACGGGGCCACCCATCGCAGCGGAAAACCCCTTGAAAGCTCCTTTTCAGGCAGGGCCGCATCATGTACAGAGGGGGTTATAGGAGCGTATCTTGATGAAGATGCCAAGGTAGTTGTTCCCGGCAATGGGGATAGGGTCTGGGCCGGCTGCCAGGATCATGAGATGGTTATGGCCATTCACGCAGGTAAACTGGAGGAACTGGTGGAGGGACTCGAAAGAACGCATAAAACGGGCATAAGGTACCCTATCCCTACCTACCTGCGCTTTCAGCCCGAAGTGGGCTTTTCTATTCCTTTATCCGATATATTCAAATCGGAATATGCGGGAAAATGATTCTCAACCCAATGTATTCGGGTGTTGTGGTCAGGATAAACTGGGCAAAGTTCTTATGGTCTAAGAGCGTCGGATAAGCGCAGGAGACTCAGGAGGAGTATCGATGTCCAATGCGACAACAAAAAATGCTGAGCGTAGTCGTACCATTATCTGGGATGATCCAAAAATCAGTTCCAGGGACGCCGAGGCAATCAGCGGTTTAGACTACCTTCGATGCATCAAGAAGGGTGAAATTTCCCCGCCTCCCATTGCCAGACTAATTGGTTACAAAATAGCTGAAATCGAGCACGGCCATGCCGTGTTTGAACTGGAACCCGGAGAATTTCTCTACAACCCTTTCGCCACGGTTCACGGAGGAATAGCAAGTACGTTACTCGATACGACGATGACTGCCGCTGTCCTTTCCACACTTTCAAAGGGTTTCGCTTGTTCCACTCTGGAAATAAAAGTAAATTTCATTCGCCCGATCACTATTGAATCCGGTTTAATGAGATGTGAAGCCAGGGTTATCCATTCCGGAAGCCGAATAGCCACTGCAGAGGGGAAGATGACTGATTCTCAGGGGAAACTGTATGCACACGGCGGCAGTACATGTGTGATTTTTCCATCAGGCAGGGTGCGTTCTGCATAACCGCGGCTTTAACGGACAAAGACAGGAGTGCTGGAGGTTGATATCCCAAGTTTACCTGGAATTGCCATGTTTGTTTCGTTTATCCGGAAAAACAGAGGGAGTAGCATATGTCGCAATTAAATAATACCGTAGAAATCCTGAAAGTTCTCAATAAATCGAATTGCAGGGAATGTAATGAATTGACATGCCTTGCATTTGCCGCCGCAGTGTTTAAGGGTAATAAACAACTCGCGGAATGCCCTCATCTTGAGGGCGATGTAATTGAGCGGTTTCGCGGTAAAACCGAAACGCGGAAGACCCCTGAACAGGATCTGGATGAATCAGTGGAGAAGTTGAAAAGAAATGTGAGCGAAATAGATCTTTCATCATCAGCCCGGAGATTAGGGGCAGAGTTTTCCGACGACAGACTAACGATCAAGATTTGCGGAAAGAACTTCAGCGTTGATTCAAAAGGGAATCTTTCATCCGATATCCACATAAATCCATAAGTCGGATCGTAGCCATGTC
>JAUXBI010000111.1 GCA_030619435.1 Syntrophaceae bacterium | reverse complement strand
ACACCCTCAAGATCAAGGGAAAAAGATCCCCGCCTGATGCCTGTGATCCTGAGGCTGAAGAGAGATACGTGTTCGCTATCTTCACCTATGAAGGCATTCTCCAAGGTTTCAAGCGTTTCTGCCGATTCACAATATGAAAGAACCTTAAGCCGGCCTTTAAGACCGCTGGTTTTAACGATTTTCCCTATCTCAAGCAGGTTGTTCACTTATTCTATGATCTCGAGAACCGCTCTCTTATGAATCTTGGATGATGCGGCGCTCAAGATGGTTCTCATCGCCTTCGCGGTTTTTCCCTGTTTTCCAATAACCTTTCCCAGGTCGTCCTTTGCAACTCTCAGTTCGATGACAGAAGTCTGTTCGCCTACCACCTCGGTGCATTCAACATCATCAGGATAATCTACTAAAGCCTTAGCCATATACTTGACCAAATCTTTCATCGCAACAACCTCCGCTGATTCTTAGAATAAGTAAGGTACAGATCGTCTGTTTAACTAACCCTCTAACTGTGCTTTTTCCGCTTTGGGTGCAATAAGCCCCTTCTTTTTGAGGAGACTTAATACTGTCTGAGTTGGCTTGGCCCCCTTTGACAACCAGTCTATCACCCGATCTTCCTTGATGTTTATCTCGGCCGGGTTTTTCATCGGATCGTAATTTCCAACGATTTCGATGAATCTCCCATCCCGCGGCGCCTCATTTTCAGCCACCACAATCCTGTAGAAAGGTTTCTTTTTTGTGCCCATTCGCGTCAATCTTATTTTAACTGCCATTCCCCGGGTTATTACCTCCTGATGATTATTTTCAGTTTAATTGTTGCTTCTAACATACATTTTATTTTATTTAAAGGGCAAATTACCCCTCGCCATTGATTTCATTCCTCCCTTTGTCAACTTCTTCATCATTTTCCGCATCTCTATGTAATTTTTAAGAACCCTGTTGACATCCTGCACGGTAGTGCCGCTCCCCCTGGCGATCCTTTTTCTCCTTTGCCCGTTTATAATCTTGTAGTTGGTACGTTCCTTTTTTGTCATGGAATCAATGATGGCGGTTGTCTTTACCAGGTCGCGTTCATCCGGTGTCGCGTTTTTCAGGGCCTTTATCTTTCCAAGCCCGGGCATCATTCCGAGAATGTCCTGAAGTGACCCCATTTTTCTTATCTGCGCCAGCTGTTTTTTTAGATCGTCCAGTGTGAATGAATCTTTCCTTATCTTTTTTTCCAGTTCTCTCACGGCCTTTTCATCTATTGTCGTCTGGGCCTTCTCGACGAGGGTCAATATATCGCCCATGCCGAGGATTCTGGATGCCATGCGGTCCGGGTGAAAAACTTCCAGGGCCTCGGTTTTTTCACCCATTCCGATGAACTTTACCGGCTTTCCTGTTACCTTTTTAAGGGACAGTGCCGCTCCGCCGCGCGCATCACCGTCCATTTTTGTCAGCACAATACCGTCTATACCCAACAGGCTGTCAAACTTTTCGGCCACAGAGACCGCATCCTGTCCTGTCATGGCATCGGCAACAAAGAGTATCTCGGACGGATTTATGGTGTCTTTTATTCTCTTCAATTCATTCATCAATTCGTCGTCGATGTGCAGCCGGCCCGCGGTGTCTATAATAAGAGTATCAAAGCCGTTCGATTTCGCGTCTTCAACGGCTTCGACGCAAATTTTTACCGGATCCTTTTGATCCTTTGAATCGAATACATTCGCATTGATACTCTCTCCGAGTATCTTCAGCTGCTTGATGGCTGCGGGCCTGTAGACATCGGCGGAGACCAGAGAAACCCTGCGGTTCTGGTTTGTCAGGTGGCGGGTGAGTTTCGCGGCGGTTGTTGTCTTGCCGCAACCCTGAAGGCCGACAAGCATAACGGGAGCGGGAAACCGGTTGGCAAGGTTCAGATGATCGCTCTCTTTCCCCATTAACTCAACGAGCCTGTCGTGAACGATTTTGACTATCTGCTGGCCGGGACTTATACTGTCAAGGACTTCCCGGCCTATGGCTCGTTCACTGACATCCTCGATAAACTCTCTGGTCACTCTGAAGTTGACGTCCGCTTCAAGAAGCGCCATACGGATATCTTTCATGGCTGCTTTGACGTTTTCTTCGTTGAGGATGCCTCTTCCCTTGAGTTTCCTGAAAACGTTGTCCAATTTCTCGGTTAAATTTTCAAACATGACAGTTTATTCTAATTTCCCCTGTTCTTTATAATAAGGCACTTGATGCTCCTTATCTTTTTTTCCACCAGGGATGCAACCTTTCTGGCATCATCATATGTTGCAAAGCCCTGGAGCTTTACGCGAAACCACTTTCCGCTTGAGCGCAGGTTAACCTCATCCACTTTTGGAGAATAACCCATATTGGCCAACTTTACCTTTAGAGCTTCTGTTCTGCTCTTATCCTTGAAAGATACTACCTGGACCACGTACTGCCCGCCCGCCTGTTTCTTCTCAGGTGGTTTATACTTCTCGGGTGGTTTATACTTCTCAGAGTAAGAAACCTTCTTGTCCGCGAAATCCTCCTTTACATCTTTATCGCTCCCCTTGAGCGTGTCATAAAAGGTAAATTTGATTTCATCTTCTTTTTTGCCTGTATCTGTCGCAGTGTCCCTGCTTTTTGTAATTTTTTCCTTTATGGTGCCGGGCATACTGACTATTTTCTTCGGATAACTTTCGATATTTTTTCCAACTATCACCCCACACACAAAGAAGAACAACAGAAGCAGGGCGATCACCAGGGTGAAAAAGACCAGACCAAATCTGCCCAGCCTGAATTCGAAAACTCCGTTTTTCTGCGGCATTAGCTTATCCTCGATTTTTACATACGTTCGGGCGCCGAAACTCCCAATAATTTGAGAGCATTTCTGATTACTGTACCAGTAGACTTGATCAGGAACAACCTCGCTTTTGTCAGCTCGACGTTATCGGAAACAACTTTGTGTTTGTTGTAAAAGCTGTGAAAAACAGAGGCGAGATCGTTAATGTAATAAGGTATGCGATGCGGCTCGAGCGCTTTTGCGCTCCCTTCAATCATTTCCGGGAACGTGTCAATTAATTTGATAAGTTCACGTTCTTCCGCGGCGGTAAGAAGGTCGGGTTTGATTTCATTGTAGTCTGGAGTTCCGTACCCCTGTTCCGCGGCAAGCCTCATAATGCTGGATATCCTGGCGTGTGCGTACTGCACGTAATAGACGGGGTTTTCGCTCGATTGCGCCTTTGCAAGTTCCAGGTCAAAATCAAGATGGCTGTTTGATCTTCTCATAAGAAAATTGTATCTGGCCGCGTCCTTACCTACCTCGTCGGTTACCTCTCTTATGGTTACAAATTCACCGGCTCTGGTGGACATGGGAACAGGAACGCCGTTTCTGAGGAGATTTACCAGCTGGACCAGGACAATTTCAAGGTCTTTCCTTTTCCTGCCGAGGGCCTGAACAGCTGCGTGCATTCTGGGTATATACCCGTGGTGATCCGCTCCCCATACATTTATGACCTTGTCAAAACCTCTTGAGTATTTATTCTGGTGATATGCGATATCGGCGGCAAAATAGGTGGGCTCGCCATTTTCCCTGATAACGACCCTGTCTTTTTCATCGTCAAAATCGGTTGTCTTGAACCACAATGCATTCTCTTCCTAATATATGAACCCCTTTCTCTGGAGATCCTGAAGAATGCTGGTTACGCCATCGTTTTTATAGAGTTCCTTTTCGCTGAAATAACGGTCGAAGATTACGCCCAGGGTTTCAAGATCTTCCTTTATCCCGTTGAGGATGGAATCTGCCGCGTATTCTGTCAGGAAGGATGTCGCGCCTTCTTTATCTGAGCGGAACTTGTCGCCGAACCTGTCGTGTATTTCGTGGGCAAGTTCTGTGATGTACCGCCCCTGATAACAATTATCGGGGAACGAAATGTCTTCATCCAGCAATTCCAGATACCTGTAGTAAACAGATTCGCCCAGTATGTTCATCTGGTTTCCTGCATCATTTATGTAGTATTCTCTGGATACTGAAAATCCCGATGCCTGTAGAATACTGGCAATAACATCACCTGTTACAGCGCCCCTGGCGTGTCCTATATGAAGCGGGCCCGTGGGGTTGGCGCTTACGAATTCCACCTGAACCCTGGTGCCATTTCCGATATTAGATTCACCATACCGGTCTCCAAGTCTATCCACCTCTTTCAGAAGGACGGCCCATATGTTACTTTTGATGAAAAAGTTTATGAAACCCGGCCCGGCAATCTCTATCTTGTCCAGTATCCGGTCGCTGTCGTTGATGTTTCCGACAATGCGTTCGGCTATCCTGCGGGGGGCTTCCCTCTGACTCGACGCAAGTATCATGGCCACATTGGATGCATAATCGCCATGAGATCCCTCTCTCGGAAACTCCACTTCTATAAAGGGGATGTCCGTTTCCTTCAATATTCCCTTTTTAAGGCAGGAATTAATTGATCCTTCGAGCAGTTTAATCAATCTTTCTTTCATAGAGCCTCTCAGGTCTTCTTTCTGATGTAGAAAACGAAAAAGTTGGCCCGGAGGCCAACCTTTTTTCAATAGCTTTAAAACCGCATGTTTCTATAAGTTTTCCATCCGTTTTGTCAACTCACTTTTTATCCCTGTTTTCTATTTCATCGATATCTTTATCCTTAATGGAGAGATCTCTTGTAAAATCGGGGCAATGGACCATTCCGCTGGAATCTGTAGAAACGGAAAATCGTTTTGCACAGGTGCTTCTCCACGCACATATGGAACAGTATCTCTTCTCCTCACTCATGAGTTATACCTCCCGGTTTTTCAATTTTCAAGACCGTTTTTGATGATATAGATATGACCCTTTCAAGTCAAGAGATTTTGGTGGTTTTGCAATTCGGCGGAACGTGTTGCCGCAGTTTTTCTTTGTGAAAGTGTTTGACACAAGGGCTTATTTTTTCTATTGTTCCCTATGCGTATATTTACTGGTGATGTCATTGTGAAGAAATCAATCTTGATAACAATGATCCTTTTTTTTCTGGCATTGACATTTCCTGCCACTGGCGCCGCCGCCTACCTTATCCGGCTGAAAAATGGAGGAAAATTTACGACCTTCAAGTACTGGAGCGAAGGCAACCAGATAAAGTTTTATATTTATGGAGGGGTTGCGGGAATTAAAAAAGATTCAGTCAGGAAGATAGAGAAAACAGCCTCGGAAAATATAATATATAAAAAATTGCAAAGCCGTCAAAAGGTGGCGGAAATACCGCCCGGGACGAATGACCGGAAGGGTGAGAAAACAGAAGAAAAACCGGATATTGATTACTATAAGGAGAAGAAAGCACTTCTGACAGTCAAACTCGATGAAAGTCTGGAAAAAATCCGGGAGGCCACCAGGAATAAAGATCGGGTAGCCAAGGAAAAAGCAAGGGATGAAATGAAAAAGATCTCCGCCGAGATATACGCCCTTACAGATGAGTTGAAGGAAAAGAACAACGGAAAGCTGCCTGAAGGCTGGTGGGAGAAAAAATAGAGGGACAGTCCCCGGATGGCGGTTTCTTTTACATCTGTTCCTTCCAGCTGAGTATGCGTAGGGGACGGTTTTCTGTCTGGGCATCTATCGCTGAACTGCAATAGACTATATTGGAATTTCCACCTACAACATCGGCATCTACCGATCCGCCGGAAATCATAGCGCCCGTAACATTCTTATCCCCGCCACCGGTATATCTGACTGATCCTGTGGCAATAATAATACCATACCATGAAAAACCGCCGCTTATCTCCAGATCTCCCTCAATAAGCAGCATCCCGCATCCTGTAGTACCGCCCATGAGCTTTATATCGGTATTCTGTGTGTCGTAATAAACAATATTGTTGCAGCTACAAGAAGAAGGGTCCTGCAGGGTTGCGCCAAGCGTCGGAGTTCCCCAGCTCATTCCTGTATGAGTGGCGCTGTTTACAGTATACGCGAAATCAGCAAAGTCGGATCGTAGCCATGTCGTT
>JAUXBI010000048.1 GCA_030619435.1 Syntrophaceae bacterium | reverse complement strand
GAAGTATTGCAAGTCAGGCGTGTTTTGAAGCGTTTGAATCGGTTTCTATCGTTAATCCACAAGCAGGATAAAGGTGATCGTGACCTGCGGGAAAATGATATATAAAATACCGGGGATATCCGCTGATGATTTTCCTGAGGTTCTGGATGTTGAAAACGTAGAGCCCATTAAGATGCAGTGCAGCGTATTGAAAAATATAATAGATAAGACATTTTTTGCAATTTCTAACGATGAGATGAGGCCGAACCTGAATGGAATATTTTTTCAGGTGATAGACGGGAAAGTTGATGTAGTTGCCACTGATGGGCATAGATTATCGATTGTTAGTGTACTTTTAGAGAGTGTTTCTGATGACAATATTAGTATTAAGGGAGTAATAATACCAAGGAAGGGAGTGTCTGAGATCAGGAAGCTTGTCGATGACGGTGATTATATTGATGTATGTGTAATGGACAGCGTATATGTAGTCAGAAAGAAAAACACCACCTTAAGGATAAGCCTTATCGATGCGGAATATCCGGATTATAAAAGAGTAATACCAGAAAAGGGAGGAGTAGAACTACAGCTGGACAAAAATAAGATACTTCATTCTCTCAGAAGGATGAGTGTAATGTCTACTGAAAGGTTTAATGGGGTTAAAATAGAGGTTTATAATCAGAGAATAGTGTTAACCTCTACCAACCCGGATGTTGGTGAAGCAAAAGATGAGATAGATGTGTCGTATAATGGAGATCCGTTGGAGGCAGGGTATAATGTGAGATATCTTATAGATGCCATGGAGGCTGTTGACGAAAACATAGTGTCTTTTGAAGTAAGAGGGGATGAGGGCCCGGGAGTTATCAGGGCAGCAGACAATAAAGATTATATGTGCATAGTAATGCCTGTAAAATTAAGAAAGGATTAAATAGGAGAGTAGTGGAAACATCATATAGTGCAGACAGTATAAAAGTTTTGGATGGACTTGAGGCCGTCAGGAAAAGGCCAGCCATGTATATAGGAAGCACCAGCAGGGATGGTCTTCATCACTTGGTATACGAAGTTGTGGATAATAGTGTGGATGAAGCTTCTGCAGGGTATTGCGATTCCATAAACGTTAAGATCAGGGTGGATAACAGCGTTACTGTGGAAGATAATGGAAGAGGCATCCCGGTGGGTATACACAAAACAGAAAAGGTGTCTGCGGCAGAGGTGGTGCTTACAAAGCTTCATGCGGGGGGGAAATTTGACAGCGACAGTTATAAGATATCTGGCGGACTTCATGGAGTGGGCGTTTCTGTGGTCAACGCCCTTTCTGAATATCTTGAACTGGAGGTGAGAAGAGAAGGCAAGGTGTACAGGCAGTCTTATCAAAGAGGAATTCCTGTTCATCCCCTTGAAGAGGTTGGCAAGACAAAGAGAAATGGAACAAAAGTAACGTTCATGCCGGATTCGGAAATATTTGAGGAACTTAATTTCAGCTTCGATGTTCTTGCAAATAGGCTAAGAGAGCTTGCTTTTTTAAATAGAGGAATCAAGATAGTTATTGATGATGAACGAACAGACAAGAAAAATGAATTTTTCTACAAAGGGGGAATAGTTTCATTCGTTGAGTACATAAACAGAAATAAAAAAGTTCTCCACAATAAGCCTGTATATATCAGCGGTGAAAAGGACGACTGTTCTGTAGAACTGGCCCTGCAATACAATGAAGGGTACATGGAAAATGTTTTTTCATATGCTAACAGCATAAACACCACGGAGGGTGGAACACACCTTATAGGTTTCAGATCCGCTCTTACGCGGGTGATAAATAACTATCTTACAAATAGTGGTATCGCAAAAAACGGAAAAACATCTTTAAAGGGGGAAGATGTCAGAGAAGGCCTGGGATGTGTGATCAGCGTTAAGATAAGGGAGCCTCAGTTTGAAGGACAGACAAAGACCAAGCTTGGTAATAGTGAAGTAAAAGGCCTGGTAGAAGCGGTAGTGTATGACAAGCTTGGGACCTATTTCGAAGAAAACCCCTCCATTGCAAAACAGATAGTATCCAAGTCCATTGATGCTGCACGAGCACGGGATGCCGCGAGAAAGGCACGGGAACTGACGCGAAGAAAAAGCGCGCTCGAAATCAGCTCGCTTCCGGGGAAATTGGCGGATTGTCAGGAGAAAGACCCGGCGAGAAGTGAGGTGTATATTGTTGAGGGAGATTCAGCGGGCGGCTCTGCGAAACAAGGGAGAGATAGAAAGAATCAGGCCATTTTGCCGTTAAGGGGGAAAGTGTTGAATGTGGAAAAGGCAAGGCTTGATAAAATGCTCAACAATAACGAGATTAAGGTTATTATCACCGCCCTGGGCGCCGGTATTGGAGAAGAAGATTATAATATCAGCAAACTTCGTTATCATAAGGTTATTATAATGACTGATGCGGATGTTGATGGCGCCCATATCAGAACCCTGCTTTTAACATTCTTTTTCAGGCACATGCGTGAAATGATAGAGAGAGGTTTTCTATATATCGCTCAACCCCCCCTTTTCAGGGTAATGGAGAAAAAAAAGGAGTGGTATATAAACAGTGAAGAGGAAATGGACGATTATATCCTGGAAAGTGGAGTGGAAAAGGTTCAGGTTGTTACAGGAGAGGGCGATATTATAACAGGCACGAAATTGTTGGGACTTATAAAAAAGGGGATAAGGCTTGATGCCATACTGGAAAAGTTTGAAAGAAGCGGCAAAGATGAAGAGATTATCAGACTGCTGGCCGGAGACCCGGCATTTTCCAGAAGCGATTTTATGGACGACAGCATACTTTCAAAAATAGGCAAACGGATAAGCACCGCCATTGGGGAAAGAGCTGTTTCATGTTGGACCGAAGAAGATGTGGAACATGGCGGGTATAAATTATTTTTCAGTATGAAAAGAACAGGGCAGGATCATACAACCTGGATAGATAAAGATATCTTTAATATGCCGAAATTTGCCGAGGCAAGGGTTCATATCAGCCAGATAGAGCCCCTCGGTGAAGCTCCCTATACAGTAGTAGAAAAAGGTGCTGATGGCGAAAAAAGCAACAAGCTGGTTGGGGAAATGAGAGCGCTGATAGATTACATAATTCAGACAGGGCAAAAAGGGGTGTCCATACAGCGCTATAAGGGTCTGGGAGAAATGAATCCGGAGCAACTTTGGGAGACCACGATGGATCCGGAGAAAAGGACACTGCTTCAGGTTAAGGTGGACGATGCGGTGGCTGCTGATGAAATTTTTACGACGCTTATGGGGGATCAGGTCGAGCCCCGCAAGAACTTTATCTTTGAGAATGCACTCAATGTTTCAAACCTGGATGTGTAGTTCCAGGAACAATTAATAGGATTCCCACCACTGAACACACACCATGAATAGATAGAAAGGTTTTTAAAAATTATGGATCAGTTGTTCCAGAAGAACATACCGGTAACGATAGAAGCTGAGATGAAGAAATCCTACATGGAATACGCGATGAGCGTAATTGTGGGGCGAGCAATTCCCGATATCAGGGATGGCCTGAAACCGGTTCACAGAAGAGCACTGTTCGCCATGTCTGAGCTTGGAAACCGGTGGAACAGGCCCTATAAAAAATCCGCGAGGATAGTGGGTGATATTATTGGTAAGTATCATCCCCACGGGGACACGGCTGCGTACGATACCGTCGTCAGGATGGCGCAGGATTTCTCCATGAGGTATCCGCTCATTGACGGTCAGGGAAATTTCGGGTCTGTTGATGGAGATCCACCGGCCGCCATGCGTTATACAGAGGTCAGGATGGAGAAGATGGCGGAGGAGCTTCTCATGGATCTCGATAAGGATACAGTCAATTTTATTCCGAACTACGACGGGTCTCTTGAAGAACCGGTGGTTCTTCCCGCCAGGATTCCCACCCTTCTTCTAAACGGGTCGTCGGGAATAGCGGTTGGTTTGACAACCAATGTCCCCCCCCATAACCTTACCGAACTTATCGATGGGATAATCGAGCTTATCCATAATCCCGAGCTTTCGGTTGACGATCTAATGGCGTTTATCAAGGGCCCCGATTTTCCCACAGCCGGATTTATCAATGGCAGAGACGGCATAGTTTCCGCCTACCGCACAGGGCGCGGGATCATCAGGCTCAGAGCGCGTGCCATCATCGAGCGAAACGCCAGAAATGACAGGGAAAGTATTATCGTTACGGAACTACCCTATCTTGTTAACAAAGCAAACCTCATAGAAAAAATATCCGATCTGGTAAAGGAAAAGAAGATAAACGGCATAGCCGATCTAAGGGACGAATCGGACCGCGAAGGAATGAGGATTGTAATAGATCTGAAAAGGGACGAGATATCCGGGGTTATTATCAATCAACTCTATAAGCATACCCAGATGGAATCAACATTCGGCATAATCATGCTGGCCATTGACCGGGGACAGCCAAGGCTTATGAATCTTAAAGAGATCCTCGGTAAGTTTGTCGATTTCAGGAAAGAGGTGATTACCAGAAGGACAATGTTTGAGTTGTTCAAAGCCAGGGAGAGGATGCATATCCTGGAGGGGCTTATCATAGCTCTCGACAATATAGATGAAATCATCGCAGTGATTAAGGCGTCGCAAAACGCGAAAGCGGCAGCCGAAGCGTTGGTGGCGCAATTCCGGCTGAGTGAAGAGCAGGCCAGGGCAATCCTGGAAATGAGGCTGCAGAGACTGACCGGTCTGGAAAGGGATAAGATACGGGAGGAGCATATCGAGATATCGGCCCTTGTTAAAAAACTGGGGGGCATACTCGCGGATTCTCAGAAGATACTTGATATCATTATAGCGGAACTGGAGGATATACAGAAGCGATATGGAGATGCCAGGAGAACAGAGATAGTTTTGAGCAGTACGGATATAGGGATTGAAGATATGATTGTGGAGGAGGATATGGTTGTTACCATATCACACCAGAATTATATAAAGAGAAATCCGGTGAGTCTGTACAGGAGCCAGCATCGGGGCGGTCGCGGGAAAGTCGGTATGGGTACAAAAGAGGACGATTTTCTTGAGAGGATGTTTATAGCCTCGACACACAGTTATATCCTGTTTTTCACTGATTTGGGGCGTGTATACTGGCTGAAGATATACCAGATTCCTCAGGCCGGAAGAGCCGCAAAGGGCAAGGCGATAGTTAATCTCATAGAAATATCAAAAGATGAGAAGATTACGGCGGTTCTTCCTGTAAAGGAATTTATCGAGGGTAAATTTATTGTAATGGCGACCAGGCGGGGAATTATCAAAAAGACAGACCTTATCGCCTATTCCAACCCCAGGACAGGCGGTATAATCGCGCTTACCCGTGATGAGGGAGATGACCTGATCGATGTCAAACAGACCAATGGAGACCAGGACATCTTCCTGGGTGCCAGGAAAGGCAACGCAATCCGATTCAACGAAAAAAATGTTCGTGCCATGGGAAGAACGGCCCGTGGTGTAGTCGGGATTAGAATGGCAGCCGACGATGAAGTGGTTGGTATGGAGGTGCTGAGTGAAAGCAATTCCATCCTGACCGTTTCGGAAAATGGTTTTGGCAAGAGAACGGAGATTTCTGAATATCGGCTCCAGTCCCGGGGTGGAAAGGGTATTATTAATCTCAAGACCACACCGAAGATTGGGCTTGTGACACGCATAAAACAGGTTACCGGTGATGAGGATATTATGCTGATCAGCAACACCGGCAATATTATACGACTTGGCGTTAATGAGGTTTCACTCCTGCACCGCAGTACTCAGGGAGTTAAACTGATAGATCTGGGAGATGAAGAGGCGCTTGTAGGATTGGCAAGAGTGGAACGTGAAGAGCCTGATATGAATGAAGAATTATCCGGTGAGGAGTCGGAAGGGTTTGATTTTTGAGCAGACCGCCCGGCTACCCCTGATCCGGGAGTAGTCACCAATAAAATTAAGGGGGGAAACAGATCATGAAAAAACGGGTGATGATAATCACAGGCGTTGTAATTGTCATTGTCGCAGTTTTGTTTGTAGTCGTGCTCTCGAATCTCGGGCCCGTGATAAAAACGGCCGTCAACACATATGGACCGAAAATAACAAAGACAGAGGTTCATCTGTCGGATGTGGATGTTTCTCTACTCTCCGCACAAGCCGAAATAAAGAAATTCTATCTCGGAAATCCGGCTAAATTCAAGTCCCCGGAAGCCATGACGGCTGAATCTATCTTCATTGATATGAATGAAAAATCGTTGCTCGAAGACCCCATCATAATTGAAAAGATTGAAGTGGTTGCCCCTGAAATTACCTATGAAAAGATGGGCGGGACAGACAATTTCCAGACCATCCTGAACAATATAAAGAGGACGGTCGGAAAGGAAAAAGCGTCAGAAAAAAAATCCGGGGAAAAAAGTAAAGGGAAAAGGATAATAATAAAGGATTTCATACTCCGGGACGGGAAAATCAAACTGATTACATCCATACTCGGGGGGGAAGGGATATCCTCATCGTTACCCGATATACACCTCAGGAACATAGGCCAAAAAGAGGGTGGCGCGTCACCGGCGGAGGCGCTTAAAGAGATATTTACCACACTGTACACGAAGATCGTTTCCCCTGACGTTACGAATGTCCTTAACAGCCAGCTCAGGGAACTGGGTTCAAATATTGATGCAGCGGGGAAAGGCATAACAGAGCAAGCCGGAACCGCGAGAGAGGGCATCACAAAAGAAACCAATGTCCTGAAGAACAAGATAAAGGGGTTCCTGGGGGATTAGAATTAATTGATTTTCATCCAGCAACGCCCTTTTCACAATTTCTGATTTTCCACATCCCAGATAAGTCAGTTGGGCCATTCCCGGATTCCTGCCGGTTTCACCTCGTTGTTTTTGAAGATATCATTTTACCTTTTGATTTACTCTCCAGTTTTTCCGGCACGTAACGTTAACGCCCGCCCTTTTTGTTCTCCTGGTTAGGGTTTGCCGAGAACGTATACTGCTTACGTATTCAGGCGGAAGACCCGATTTGAATCGGGTCTTCAAAATTCGCAGTATCCTCGCTTTCATTTCTCTGGCTGGTATTCTATACTTGGAAAAAGGCGGATAACAGGTATGAATAAAAATAAAGACCGGGCGGGATCCTCTCCTTACAGGATATTTGACCATACGGCCGACTTGGGAGTGGAGATATACGGGATAAATGAGAAGGAGCTCTTTTGCAATGCAGCCTTTGCCATTTTTGATATAATGACCGATGTAAATCTTGTGCGTGCAAAACAAGAAAAAAGGATTTTTGTTGAAGGTGGTGATCTGGAGGAACTTCTGGTAAATTTTCTCAGAGAAATATTGTACATGTATAACGGTGAAGGCTTGTTATTGAAAGAATGTGCGATTTCCGAGATGGACGACTTTCACATAAAGGGAACGGCAAGAGGAGAACCATTTTCGCGGGAAAGGCACCATATTGATATCGAGATAAAAGCGGTTACCTACCACAAAGTGGAGATAAAAAAAACCTCGGGGAGATGGGTTGGGAGGGTTATTTTTGATGTCTGATATTAGAGTTGAGAGACTTGACGAATTTCGCTGGATCATACCCCCTACGGGTGGCATGCGTGTTCCCGGAATTATCTATGCCGATGAACGGATGATGAAAAGTATAGAAAAAGATGAAAGCCTCAGGCAGGTTGCCAACGTGGCACACCTTCCGGGCATCATCAGACATTCCCTGGCCATGCCTGATATACACTGGGGCTATGGTTTTCCCATAGGCGGTGTTGCCGCTTTCGATATGGAGGAAGGCATTATTTCTCCGGGAGGGGTAGGTTATGACATAAACTGCGGAGTTCGTTTGATGGTGACTAATCTCCAGTTCAACGAAATCAGAAACAGGGTGAGAGATCTCGTTATCGCCCTTTTCAGGGACATACCTGCCGGTGTGGGATCTGAAGGCTCCATTAAACTTTCTGTGGATGAAGAAAAAAGAGTGTTGCGGGAAGGGGCCGGGTGGGCGGTGAATCGTGGTTATGGTTCCAGCGCCGATCTGATGACTATCGAGGATGGTGGCAGGATGGATGGAGCGGATCCCTCCTGCGTGAGCGAGCGGGCACTTGAAAGAGGCAGGAGACAGTTGGGAACACTTGGATCCGGGAATCACTTTCTGGAAATAGAGGTTGTGGATAAGATTTTTGACAGAAAAATTGCCTCCACATTCGGGCTGATGGCCGAGGGCCAAGTTGCCGTCGCCATTCACACAGGGTCACGGGGTTTTGGACATCAGGTGTGCGACGACTATCTTTCGAGAATGGTGAAGCGCAGCAGTAAGCTGGATTTTCCACTGCCTGACCGGCAGCTGGCCTGCGCGTATATTGCCTCTGATGAGGGAAAGGACTATATGGCAGCCATGGCATGTGCCGCTAACTATGCCTGGGCGAACAGACAGATACTTATGCACTGGACCAGGCAGACCTTTGAAAAAACTCTGCAGATGTCTCCACGCGAAATAGGAATGCGACTGGTCTATGATGTATGCCATAATATTGCAAAGATAGAGGAATTTCCTGTAGATGGCAGGAAAAGAAAGGTATGCATCCACCGCAAGGGAGCCACAAGAGCCTTGCCCCCTCAGCACCCTGCCCTGCCGGATGTATATCGCGAGGTGGGCCAACCGGTCCTGATACCGGGGGATATGGGTACGGGAACCTATGTGCTTGCGGGAGCAGAGAAAGCCTTTGAGGAGACATTCGGCAGTAGCTGTCACGGTGCCGGGCGGGTGATGAGTCGTAGCCGCGCGATGAGAGAGAGCGGGAACAGATCAATAGTAAAAGAGATGGCCGACAGGGGTGTTGTGATTATGGCCGCGGGGAAAAAGACAATTCGCGAGGAGATGCCTGACGCGTATAAGGATATAGAAGATGTGGTGGACATTGTCCATCGGGCCGGTCTGTCCAGAAAGGTCGCACGGCTCAGGGCAGTTGGTTGTATCAAGGGGTGAATGCGGGAAAAGGGTAAAGAGTTGCCACTCGGAATAGCAATTGAGGGTTCAGGTATGACCAGCGCTTGACAAAGTATAGAATATGATTAACTTGAAATAACAATTCAGCAAGCAGAAGGAAAGAACTTTTACTTCTATTCCGGCAAACTGATTTCTGATAGCCGGACATTTGAATAACTACGAACTGTCTTTGTAAATTCTGAGTGGAGGAAGGTGAATCATGCCT
>JAUXBI010000197.1 GCA_030619435.1 Syntrophaceae bacterium | reverse complement strand
GGAAAACTTAACAGGCGGGGATGTTGTGGCCCTTACAGGTGAACTGGGCGCGGGCAAGACATGTCTTACACAGGGAATTGCGAAAGGGCTTGGGATCTCCAAAGAGTATTATGTTACAAGTCCCACATTCACCCTGATCAATGAATATCCCGGAAGGATTCCCCTTTATCACATGGATGTATACCGCTTGTCCGGTTCCCGTGATCTGGAAGATATGGGTTATGAAGAATATTTTTATGGGAATGGTGTGGTGGTCATCGAATGGGCAGAAAAAGTTGATGATATAATTCCCGCGGAGGCCCTGTTAATCAAGCTGGAACATATTAATGGCAATAAAAGAAAGATAAGGATTTCCTGTGAATCCGGCATTTCATCAATTAGTAGAATGCTGAAAAAGGGGGATTTTAATAAGTGGCTGTAATTGTTCAGAAATATGGTGGTACCTCTGTAGCTGATCTTGAAAAGATTCAGAACATAGCAAAGAGGGTGATCCGAACCAGGGAAGATGGAAATGATGTGGTTGTCGTACTGTCAGCCATGGCAGGTGAAACAAACAGACTTATTCAAATGGCCGCCAGTGCTTCCGGGGGAGCACCAGATGAGAGGGAATACGATGTACTTGTCTCTTCTGGTGAGCAGATATCCGTTTCACTTCTTTCGATTGTCCTGAACAGGATGGGTTATAAGGCGATGTCTCTTCTGGGGCATCAGGTGAAGATATTAACAGACAGGGTATATAGCAATGCAAGGATACACAGTGTCGATACCCGATTGATATCGGATGAGCTGAAAAAAGGAAAGATAGTGGTTGTGGCCGGCTTCCAGGGTGTTGATGAAGAGGGGAACATAACCACGTTGGGCAGGGGTGGTTCGGACACGAGCGCCGTGGCCATTGCGGCTTCTCTCAAGGCAGATTTCTGCGAGATATTTACAGATGTGGACGGTGTTTATACGACGGACCCGAATCTCTATAGTAAGGCAAGAAAACTCAAGAAGATATCATACGATGAAATGTTGAGTCTGGCTGGCGCGGGAGCGAAAGTTCTTCATCCCCGTTCCGTTGAGTTAGCCAAAATGTATAAAGTTCCTGTATATGTAAGATCCTCTTTCAGCGAGGACAGGGGAACATTGGTTACCAGGGAGGATAAGGATATGGAAAGAGAAGTTGTTTCCGGCGTGGCGTATGACAGGGATCAGGCCAAGATTACGGTTGTTCATGTCCCGGATAAACCGGGTATCGCCGCCAGGCTGTTTACACCCCTGTCTGATCACAATGTTATAGTGGACATGATTATCCAGAATGCGAGCAGTGAAGGCTATACTGACCTGACCTTTACAGTTTCTCAGAAAGATATTGGTGAGGCCAGAAGACTGCTTGATGTAGTCGCCGGTAATATGGGTGCATCCAAGGTAGATTACGATGAAAATATTTCTAAAATATCCATAGTTGGAGTCGGCATGCAGAGCCATTCCGGTGTCGCATCGAAGATGTTTACGGTCTTTGCGGACGAGGGGATAAATATACTGATGATCAGTACTTCCGAGATAAAGATATCGTGCGTTATAGAGGCCAAGTACACTGAACTTGCAGTCAGGGTTCTTCATGACGCTTTTGGTTTGGAGCAGGAAAACTGAACAAGTGAACTATGACAAATTCGTAAAAAGTCAGTTTTCTTCGCTCAGAACCATTTTGAGGATGCTTTTATTGTCCGGCTAAAAATCTAAAACTCGTGCTTGCGCACTCAAACAGTTAGATTTTCTTAACGCCGGTCGCTACCAGCATCTTTTTCCCAAAATGCTTGGATTCGCTACGAAAAGACTTTTTACAAAGGCATCAACTATGACCCTTGTCAAGAAACAGATCTACGGGGCCATCGGCATTGTGGTTGTGGCAGTGTTCATATATGCGGCCAGGGATGTTTCTCAATATACACATTCTTCCGGGAAATTTGCTGCTTGTTGCGAATATGAAAAATCCGGTATCATGGTGGAGCTTGCCGGAGATGTAAATTATGACGGAATCTATTTCCTTTCGCACGGGGCTGCAGTTTACGATCTTTTCAAAAAAGCGGGACTCGATAATCTCGCAGGATTCAAGAAGATTGATCTTGGCAGAGTGCTTCACGCCGGGGACAGGGTTGTCTGTGACATGGATAAATATCTGGTAGCTCTCGGAGATGTTGCCGCTTCTGTCAGACTCGCTTTTGGTATGCCCGTTGATCTCAATAAAGCAACACTGGAGGAATTGATGCTTGTCCCCGGAATAGGACGCAAAACAGCGGCGAAAATAATCAGGCTCAGAGAGGAGAAAGAAGGGTTTTCCGGAGTTGACGCGCTGAAACAAATTATAAAAGAGAAGAGGTATAACAGAATAAAGGATTATCTGTACGTAGGGTTTCTTCCCCTTGACAGAGAAAAGCTATAATGATATCTCAGCGAAGGAAAAGTCGGGGCGTAGCGCAGTCTGGTAGCGTATCTGAATGGGGTTCAGAGGGTCGGAGGTTCAAATCCTCTCGCCCCGACCATTAGTATCCGGGAAACCGCCGTTACTGGCGGTTTTTTTGTGTGGAATTTAACATCTTGGCGTCGTTTTGTTCACTGTTGACAAACAATCTTGCAGTTACTATTATATCGTTACCCTTATAGGTTGCGAGAGTGCGAGAGTGGCGGAACTGGAAGACGCACTGGACTTAGGATCCAGCCCGCGAAAGCGGATAGGGGTTCAACTCCCCTCTCTCGCACCATACGTTATATGAAAACAAGCGGGCGGTTTTATATGCCTGATAAATACCCCAGAATTTGCCAAAGGAGCTAACAAGTGGGAGATATAATTGCCGAAGTGAAGATAGAAGATATCAGTTCTGTGAAGAAGAAACTGTCTTTTGAAGTTCTTTGGGCAGATGTGAAGGAGGAACTTGATTCCATATACAGGACTGTGGGCAGAAAGGCTAAAATCAAGGGATTCAGACCGGGCAAAGTTCCAAAGGATGTCCTTGAGATACACTACAAAGAACAGGTGGAAGAAGACGCGATATCCAATCTGATCACAAAACACTATGCCGAGGTCATTGAGAGGGACAATATTCTGGTTGTGGCACAGCCGGCTATAGACCAGAAGGGCATAACAACGGGCGAGAATTTTCTTTTTACCGCTACTGTTGAAACCCGGCCTGTAATTGATCCTAAAGATTACACAGAGCTTGAACTGGAAAAAGGGAAACTTGATGTCACCAAAGCTGATATTGAAGAGAGGCTCGAACAGATAAGACAGATGTATGCCACTCTTGAAGATATCAAAGAAGACAGGGCGCTTGCGAATGATGATTTTGCCGTGATCGACTTCGAAGGAAAACTTGATGGAGAAGCGCGCAAGGAGCTGGCATCTGAAGATTACACGCTCCAGATAGGTTCTCAAAGTTTTGTTCCCGGATTTGAGGAACAGCTGGTGGGCATGAAAAGGGGGGAATCAAGAGATATCACAGTAACATTCCCCGAGGATTATGATGCGAAGGATATTGCCGGAAAGGAAGTATTGTTTTCGGTAACCCTCAAGGATATTCGTGAAAAGTTATTGCCCGAACTGGATGAGGAGTTTGTAAAGAACTTCGAAAAATTTGAATCCCTGGAAGACTTGAAAAAGGATGTGAAAAAGTCGCTTGAAGAAGAGGGAGAGGCGAAGATCAAGGCAGACCTTCGGAACGC
>JAUXBI010000041.1 GCA_030619435.1 Syntrophaceae bacterium | reverse complement strand
AAGGGTTTTAAATGAGGAAAAGGATGCTGTGCGTACAAGGGTGGATATGCTCCTTGAGATGCTGCATGATATAGAAATGCCATGAGCAAAACACGGGGAAATCGCATTTGAAAAAGCGTTTCGATATAAAGGTTATAGGGCAGGAATTTTCAGTCTTGAGTGATAAAGGGGATGAGTATGTAAGTAAGATTGTTCAGCATATAAATGAGAGGGCAAGGGAAATAGGAGATGCCTCAGAGGATGTAACAACTTCAGATATTGCTATATTGGTTGCTTTGAATATTGCCGAGGAATTGTTCAGAGTAAGAGGAGAAAAAGAAGATCTGTACAGCAGGTTCGAAGGTGAAATTGAGGAATTAATCAGTTATATAGATAAAAAAAGCAAGGTAACCCCCTGCGATGTGCGTGACAACTTTTAGTTTTTTGAACCAACACCTTATAATTAGGGAGCCCTTCCTTGTTAGTGGTGTGCATGTCCACCGGCTCTCCGCGATGAGAGAGAGGTGGAAAGCCTGAAGCAGCAACAGGGCGCCAATTCTTTTGTAAGGTTCAAAAAAATGGTTGTTACGGCATAGGCGGGGGAGAAATATAGCAGAAGCAGTTTCATTTCTCTGAAGGTTTTCTGGGCAAAATATATCAAACCCCATCTCCAGGCGATTGTGCTTCGGGCACAACGTATCGTTATTCCTGACCCCTTCCGTTAATATAAATCCGAGACCCCTGCTCTTGCGGGGTAATCACGGGAGGAGGTAAAAAAATTGTCAAATATCAGCTTTATAATACTTGTAGTGTTGGGGTCTGTCGCAGCGGGTGTGGTGCTGGGGTATCTTGTGAGGAAAAGCATCTCCAGCAAGATGCTGGAGTCGTCTGAGAACCTGTCGCTGAGGATTACAAGCGAGGCCAAGAAGGAAGCGGAGAGTATAAAGAAAGAGGCTATTCTCCAGGCCAAGGACAATCTTCTCAGGGCAAAAAATGAGTTTGAAAGAGAAACCAGAGACAGAAAGACAGAGCTTGAGAAGATAGAAAACAGGCTTCGCCAGAAGGAAGAAAATCTGGACAGAAAAATGGATCTGTTCGCCCAGAGAGAAGCCGATATAGAGAGAAAAGAGAACGCAGCCATAAGTAAAGAGGCACTTTTGGATGAAAAGCATGGTAAGTTGGACAGGGCTCTGGAAGAACAGAAGGAAAAACTAGAAAAAATTGCCGGGATTTCAACAAAGGAAGCAAAGGAATATCTGGTTCAGTTAATGGTGGATGATGCGCGACACGAGGCGAGCGGTATAATAAGAAGGATAGAGGAAGAAACAAAACGGGAATCCGAGAAAAGGTCCAGTGAAATATTGGCTTATGCGGTTCAGAGATATGCATCCGATTTTGTGGCCGAGAAAACCGTGTCAGTTGTAACCCTCCCATCGGATGAAATGAAGGGAAGAATAATCGGCAGGGAAGGGAGAAATATAAGGGCTATCGAGGCTGCTACAGGTACGGACCTGATTATAGATGATACACCCGAGGCCGTCGTTATTTCGAGTTTCGATCCCGTGCGGCGGGAAGTGGCAAAAAGATCCCTGGAGAATCTGATAAGTGACGGGAGAATTCATCCGGGGAGGATAGAAGATATAGTCAAGAAGGTAAGGTCCGATATTGACAAAGTGATTCGTGAAACAGGCGAAAGAGTGTCATTCGATGCAGGTGTTCATGATGTCCATCCTGAACTGCTGAATCTCCTCGGGAGGTTGAGGTTCCGAACGAGCTTTTCCCAGAATGTTCTGGAACATTCCATTGAAGTTTCGCATCTTGCGGGCATGATGGCCGCCGAGCTCAAGGTGAGTGTAAAAGACGCAAAAAGGGCGGGGTTACTGCACGATATAGGGAAAGCTATTGATCATGAAGTCGAAGGACCCCATGCCGCCATTGGAGCGGAATACGCTAGGAAGTTCGGGGAATCCGAGAGGATTATTCAGGCTATAGAGCAACATCATGATGACGGGCGCAACAACAGTATCCTGGGCGTTCTTATACAGGCGGCAGACACACTTTCCGCCGCAAGGCCGGGTGCCCGCAGGGAAATGCTGGAGACTTACGTAAAACGGCTGGCCGAACTGGAGGGGATAGCCACTTCTTTCAACGGCGTAGACAAGTGTTACGCTATACAGGCCGGGAGAGAGATACGTATCCTCGTGGAAAATGAAAGAGTGTCTGATAATGATGCCGTGATGCTCTGCAGGGATATTGCGAAAAAGATCGAATCGGAGCTTACCTACCCCGGGCAGATAAAGGTTACCGTCATAAGAGAAACACGTGTGTCCGATTTCGCAAAGTAGAGGAAAGATCTGAAAAGTGAAGATACTTTTTATAGGGGACATAGTAGGAAAACCGGGGAGAAAAGCGGTAAGCACTCTCCTTCCCGGTATAGTGGGGCAATATGGAGTGGACATTGTCATCGCGAATTGTGAGAATGCGGCCGGGGGATTCGGTGTAACCAGAAAAATAGTGGATGAACTCTACCACAACGAAATAGACATCCTGACTTCCGGGAATCATATATGGGATAAAAAGGAGATCAGTAATTTTATTGACGACTACGAAACACTTTTAAGACCAGCGAATTATCCGGAAGGAACCGTGGGTAAGGGAAGCGTGGTAATAGATACCAGGCTGGGGATATCTCTGGGTGTGTTGAACCTTGAAGGAAGAGTCTTTATGAAACCCCTCGATTGTCCTTTTCGTGTTGCCGAGAGAGAAATAGAAAAACTAAAGCATAAAACGAATATAATAATTGTCGACATGCATGCCGAGGCGACATCTGAGAAGGAGGCGCTGGGCTGGTTTCTGGATGGAAAGGTCAGCACTGTCCTGGGCACACATACACATGTGCAAACGGCGGATGAGAGGGTGTTGCCCCATGGGACCGCGTATATAACGGATGTTGGTATGACGGGTTCCTTTGATTCTGTTCTGGGTATAAAAAAAGAGGTGGCACTTGAAAGATTTCTGACCCTCCTGCCCAACAGGTTCGATGTTGCGAAAGGGGATATTCGGCTCCAGGGGGTGCTGATAGATATTGACAATGAAACAGGCAAAGGTCTTTCCATTGAAAGGCTGAACATTGGCATGGAAGGTTGATAGTTATGGGCTGGAAAAGCGCATATGACGTACTTTATGAGAGAGGTTTTATAGAGCAGGTGACGGATGAGAAGTCCATAAGGGGTCTTCTGGAAAGAGAAAATATCACCTGTTATATCGGTTTTGATCCCACCGCAGCGAGTCTTCACACAGGGAGCCTTGTTCCGATAATGTCACTCATGCATATGCAACACTGCGGGCACAAAACCATCGCCCTTGTCGGCGGCGGCACCGGCCTTATAGGCGATCCGAGCGGCAAGACCGAGATGCGCTGCATATTGACGCGGGATGAAATAGACACAAACGCGGAGGCTATAAAGAAACAGCTCTCGCAGTATCTGGATTTCAAAGAGGACAGGGCGCTTCTGTTGAACAACGCGGATTGGCTGTCCAGACTCAACTATGTAGAATTTCTGAGAGACGTAGGATGTTGTTTCAGTGTTAACAGGATGCTTGCCGCAGAGAGCTGCAAGATGCGTCTGGAAAAGGGACTCAGTTTTATCGAATTCAATTATATGCTTCTGCAATCCTATGACTTTTATTACCTCTGCAGAAATTATGGGTGCATCCTCCAGATGGGAGGCAATGACCAGTGGGGCAATATTGTAGCGGGAATAGACCTCACAAGGAGGCTCGAAGATAAAAAGACCTATGGAATAACCTTTCCCCTCCTGACCACATCTCAGGGACACAAGATGGGCAAAACCGAGAAAGGTACCGTGTGGCTGGATGCTGGACTTACCACGCCCTATGATTATTTCCAATACTGGATAAACACGGAAGATCTGGATGTCGTAAGATTTCTTGCTCTGTTTACCCTTTTGCCAATGGAAGAGGTAAAGGAAGCGGAGAAACTCGTGGATTCCGAGTTGAATATGGCAAAGGCGGTTCTGGCTTTTGAAACGACAAGGATTACACATGGACAAGACGCGGCGGTTGCTGCCTGGGGAGCGGCGGTGAACACCTTCGGATTAAAACCTGTAAGTTCCAACCTGTTCCCGTCAAGCTCCATACCCAGGACCGGCTCCGATGTCGATGCGTCGGCGGTTCCCACGGTGGAAAAGACTAGGGAAGAATTTGTGACAGGTATCCCAGCTTTTGAGTTTTTTCATGATATTGATTTGTGTGCGACACGAAGTCAAGCGCGGCGATTAATTCAACAGGGGGGAGCCTACATCAACGGCCGGCAGATTGGTACCTTTGATGAGAAAGTCGGGATCGGCGATATCGTAGACGGCATCGTCCGTGCGAGAAAGGGGAAGAAGCAGCACGTTCTCATTCGGGTGGTAGAGGGGAGGATCCTCCCCGCCTGACTGCCTCCAGGCAGACCATCACCCCTTGTGTTGTTTCTTGTTTGGCTGATCAAGGCCGACCCCCTCCGCCAGGGACTTGTTTATAAGCGCCTTATTATATGCCGAGAATATATCCCTTCGTGAGAGTATGCCCACTATCTTTCGTGGGTTATTCTCGTCAACCACCGGAAGCTGTTCTATGTTCTTCAGGCCTATCTTTTTCAGCGCCTCATCCAGATTTTTATTTCCTGTTATGGTTATTACATTGGGTATGGAGATATCCTTCACCACAACGAGATCTCCCAGACCCTCCTCGAAAACCACCTCCTGAAAATCCTGAAAGGTTACTATCCCGCTTAGCAGACCACTGTCGTCGACCACGGGAAAACTCGAGTGCTTGCTTGAAAAGGTGTACTTGAGCAGCTTATTGAGGTGCATATTTTCAGACACCGTTGCCACCTCTTTTGTCATGGCATCCTCAACGAGAAGGGATTTCATGATGTTGACTTCCTTCCCCGCCCTGATATCCGTCCCTCTTCGTATCAGTTTTAAGGTATAGATGGATTCTCGTTTAATCTGTGATGCTATAACAGAGCTCAGAATGCAGGAAAGCATGAGGGGGAGTATAATCTTGTAATTACCTGTCATTTCAAACAGTATGAGTATCGCTGTAATCGGGCCGTGGGTGGCGCCGGCTACCAGCGCTCCCATGCCAACCAGGCTGTAGGCCCCGGATGTGGCTGTGATGTCAGGAAACAAGTAGTGAACCATACACCCGAAGGCTCCGCCCAGCATGGCCCCGATAAAAAGTGACGGGGCAAAAATGCCTCCGGATCCGCCGGAACCTATGGTAAAAGAGGTCGCGAGTATCTTGGCAAAGATGAGAGCAATCAGTATATACCAGGAAAGGTTTTCCAGCAGGGCAAGTTCGATTGCGCCGTAACCCACGCCGTAGACATGCGGAAAGAATATTCCAATGATTCCTATCAGCAGACCGCCTATCGCCGCTTTCGTATAATCGGGGATTTTTATGGAATCAAAGAGATCTTCGATCTTGTATAGAGATGAAGTGAAGATTACACCAACCACTCCCGCAATGATTCCCAGCACCATATAGAGGGGTATTTCCATTGTGCTTACCAGCGTGTAGTGTGGGATAACGAAGGCTGGATAATCTCCCAGATGTGCCCTGGAAATAACAGTTGCCATGACGGAAGAGACCACGATGGGGCTGAATGTGGCGATGCCGAATTCACCCAGGATAATTTCCATGGCGAACATGACACCGGCTAAGGGGGCGTTGAATGTTGCCGCTATTCCCGCGGCTGCGCCGCATCCCACCAGCGTTCTCATCCTGTCGGCGGAAACCTTCATAACCTGCCCGAAAGATGATCCTATGGCGGAACCTATCTGTACAATAGGCCCCTCCCTGCCCGCCGAACCGCCTGTCCCTATGCATATGGCAGAGGCGAGCGATTTTATCAGCACAACACGTTTTCTTATGATCCCTCCCTTAAGAGCGACTGCCTCCATTACCTCAGGGACCCCGTGTCCTTTTGCTTCCCTTGCAAAGAAATAGACGATAAGGCCGACCACCGCACCCCCTATAATGGGGGGGATAATCCTCTCGTACCAAGGCAGAACCATCAATTTAGACAGAAGATTTCCCGCTCCATTTCCGAAAGAGGCTTTTTGAAAGAACCATATCATCCACCTGAACAGAACCGCGCCATATCCTCCAAGTATCCCGACGATAATCGCCATGAATATCATTACGGCATGTTCATTTACGCTCAGATTGGACAGGGATATCTTTTTAAAAAATTTTTGCATAAGTTTCCGATGTTGCGCTCCGGGATCGATATCTGATTTGCGTTTTATGGAAGGCCTTTAAGTAACAGAAAACCATTTATGATAGCTCTTAATGCAGTCCTTTTGCAAGCAGAATCTGCAAATCATGAACCGGATCCCGGTGTGTTTTGCGGTTTGCCCCTGTGTTGTGTTATAATACTTTCTAAAAGGAGTGTCCATGAAGGTTACATCCACGGAATTCATAAAGAGCGCTGTCGATCCCTCACAGTATCCGAATAATCTGTTGCCGGAGGTGGCGTTTGTGGGCAGGTCGAATGTGGGAAAGTCTTCTCTCATAAATGCCCTTGTGAACAGGAAGAGGCTTGCAAAGACGAGCAATACGCCCGGACGCACCCAGCTTGTAAATTTCTTCGTGATAAATAAAAACCTTTCTTTTGTCGACCTTCCCGGCTACGGGTACGCGAAGGTGCCCGTCTCCGTAAAAAGGGGATGGAAAGCGATGGTGGAAGGGTATCTTGAAGGGCGTGAGAACCTGCGCCTTGTGGTCATGATACTTGATATAAGGAGAGATCCATCGGAAAATGATGATCAGCTTATCCAGTGGCTACGCAGTAATAATATTAAAATAGTGCTCGTGCTGACGAAGACGGACAAGTTTTCCAGAGGCCAGGTCAATATATCCAGGCGAAAGATAGGAGAACATCTGGGAGTTTCCTATGACGAGCTTGTTCCCTTTTCCGCCCGTACGCGCTACGGCAAGAATGATCTGTGGAAGGTAATAGAAGACGCCTGTTACCCTGCTCCCTGACCCTTACTTCTGCTATACGGCATTAAAGACCTTTCAAATAAGCCCAGCAGTCCAAATCCAGAAACTTGTAAATAATTGTTTGTTATTGATGAGTTAATAGTGCCGGATTGGAGATTGTGCCGGGAGTTACTTGTATGATTACAAGTAACTGCCGAGCTTTTACCCCCACAGGTATGGCACACTGGTCAAAATGTGGTTTTTACGAATTTATCATTATTTGACTTGACACACGACAATATTTTTGGCATATCGTTCGTCGTTGCAAAGAACAGACCCTGTGAATTGCACGGGGAGATTCCCTTTTTAGAGGTGTATATAGTGATAGTAGTTGCATGCATCAAACAGGTACCGGATACCACTCAGGTCAAAACAGACCCGGTAACCGGGACGCTCATCAGAGAGGGTGTGCCGTTTATCGTTAATCCTTTCGATAGTCCCGCGTTGGAGGAGGCCCTTAAGCTCAAAGACAAGTATGGATTTCGAGTAATAGCGATTTCTATGGGTCCCCCGAATACCTCATTTACCTTGAAAAAAGCCTTGGCGCTGGGAGCCGACGATGCTGTGTTGCTGAGCGACCGGGTTTTCGGCGGGGCTGATACGCTGGCTACCAGCAAGGTTCTGGCGGAAGCGATAGCGAAGCTTTCACAGGAGGAGGAAGTGGCGGTGGTACTCTGCGGTCGCCAGAGCATCGATGGAGACACTGCTCAGGTGGGACCGGGCATCGCGACACGTCTCGGATACACCCAGCTTACCCTTGTTGACCAGATTCAGGAACTGGATCTGGCGGCAAAGAAGATGAGGGTCAGGCGTAAACTTGAAGGACGGCACGAAATAGTAGAAACTCCGTTGCCGACGTTGATCACGGTAGTCCGCGAGATCAATCAGCCCCGGTACCCGACGGTACCCATGCGGTTGATATCCGGGGACGCCGAGGTGAAGTTATGGGACAACAGTATTATGGGGTTGCCAACAGGTCTTATAGGGCTTGAGGGTTCCGCTACCCAGGTACGGAAGATATTTTCCCCGGAGAGAACAGAGGGGGAAATACTGGGCGACGGTCAAAATAAACCCGATGAAGCTGCCAGCCTGCTAATCGATGTTCTGCTACAGAAGGACATCATTTCTGTTTAAACTCTAGACACTAGACACGGATAAAAATATGGACGAGAAGAAAAAAAAGATAAAGAAACCCAGAGGAGTAGCCAGGCTCATTCCCGGTAAGTGCATTGCGTGCGGTGCTCGTTGCGAGACATCCTGTCCCAAAGACTGCATAACAATGGATGATAACGGCGAGCCGATCATCGATATAACTGACTGTATCGGTTGCGGCAAGTGCGTGAAGGTATGTCCATCCGAAGCCATAGAAATGTACCTGACCCCGGAAGAGCTCGAGATTCTCAAACAATGGGAGGCACAGAAGGCTGCCGGATCTGAGGTTGAGAAGGCGGAAGAGTTAACCGACGAAGAAGCCGCCATACTGGCTAAGATAGGGGAGTATAAGGGCGTCTGGGTCTTTGTGGAACAGACGGGGGGCGAAGCGGCCACCGTCTCCTGGGAGTTGCTGGGAATAGGCGCTGACCTTGCTAAAACCCTGGGAGTCGAGCTGTGCACGATCGTCATCGGAGATAAGGTGGAGCATCTTTGTGACGAATCGTTCTACCATGGAGCCTCGAAAAGCTATTTGATAGATGAACCCGTTTTTCATAATTACCGCACCGAGTCGTACTACAAGGCTGTACGCCACCTGGTGGAAAAGTACAAGCCGGAGATCATACTTGTAGGCGCCACCGGTCTGGGTAGAGATCTTGCGGGGGCGGTGGCCACAGATCTGCTTACAGGTTTGACAGCGGATTGCACTGGCCTGGCTATCGATGATAAAGGTTTCTTGTTGCAGACCCGTCCCGCTTTCGGTGGTAACATCATGGCAACAATTATGACCGAGCGTACCAGGCCTCAGATGTCTACTGTTCGGCCGCACGTGATGCCCATGCCTGTGAGGGACACCGCTCGCAGCGGGGAAATCATCAGGGAATCACCACCTATCAGGGAGGACGATATCCTGATCAAGGTGCTGGAAGTGATTGATGATCGCAAGCAGGGGGCGGATGATATAGATGTTGCGGCGGCGGAGGTTATCGTCTCCGGGGGACGCGGCATGTTAAACGAAGAAAACTTTGGTATTCTGCAGGAACTGGCCGATGAACTGGGGGGTGTTGTCGGTTGTTCACGTGCTGCCGTGGAGGCTGGATACCTTCCCGTGGAGCGTCAGGTTGGCCAGACAGGCAAGACGGTAAGGCCAAAGATATATATCGCCTGCGCAATCTCTGGAGCGATCCAGCATCTGGTCGGCATGCAGGATTCGGATGTAATCATCGCGATAAATCGTGACAGATCCGCGGCGATCTTCGAAGTGGCCACCTACGGCATCGTCGGTGATGTCTTTCAGGTGGTTCCGTCTATTACAAACCGGCTGAAAGAGTTGCGTAGCAAGAAAGCAAGTTAGCTATGCAGTATTCGAGTATACCAACAAAGGAGTAAACCGTGCCTGTCAACACTCTGATATTT
>JAUXBI010000050.1 GCA_030619435.1 Syntrophaceae bacterium | reverse complement strand
CATTCTGGGCATCATGGATAACCCTGTTTCCCACCGCGTAAGACCCGTTCTCGCAGTCAAACATATCCGTTTCCGTAACAAGGCCTTCCTCAACAGCGGCAGCGGCTACAAAGGGTTTGAAGACGGAACCCGGATCAAAACAATCGATAACGGCCCTGTTTCTCCTGGCATCCGCGGGATATATGGAAAAGGCGTTAGGGTTGAACCTCGGTTCACTGGCCATCGCCAGAACTTCTCCTGTCCCGGGATCCATAACGATAACAATCCCCCCTTTCGCTCCGGTACTTTCAATGGCCTTACTCAGCTGGGATTCAACAATATACTGAACCTTGCTGTCGATAGTCAGGAAAAGACTGCAACTTCTGTCCTCTGCTATATCGCTTGAATCATTGTTCAGATAGATTTTGTATCCCCTGGCATCTCTGCCCCATACCACCCTTTTGGGAACACCCTTCAGATATTCATCATATTTCGATTCCAGGCCATCCAGGCCGGTGGAATCCAGCCCAGCAAATCCGAGAATGTGGCAGGCCATTTCCCTGTGCGGATAAAATCTCTTGGGTTCCTGTATTAAATGAACGCCCTTCAACTTCAAGGCACGTATCCGCTCCGCCCTGACCGGAGAAATCTGCCGGGCAACCCAGCGGAAGCTCCCCGGACTTGAAACCTCCCCCGCAACCTTTTGTCTCTTTACACCCAATATGGACGAAAGCTTCGATGAAACCTTCCTGCGATCCTCGACACTCGAAGGATCCACGTAGACAGAATCCGCCATTACGGTAGCCGCGAGCTTCTGCCCGTTTCTATCGAATATGAATCTTCTTTCCGGATACAGCGTCAGACTCTTTTTGTGCTGCCTGTCGGCAAGCTTCCCCAGCGTTTCTCCGGAGACAACCTGAAGTTGAAATGCTCTCGACCCCAGCCCTACGTACAGCACAAGGAAAAGAACCAATATTGACACCATCCTGAATCTAAGCCACTTTCCCGATTTTGCAGTCATTTTAAGAAAATCACCTGATCCCTTTCCGGATAGCACATCCCGAGTTTAGTCCTGGCAATAGACTCTATCCTGTGCGGAGATTTCAGCGTAGCGACCTCAATCTTCAATTTCCTGTTTTCCTCCAAAAAGCTGTCTCCGCGGTGCATCTCTGCAGCTATCCGATAATCGATCTTTGTAATACTTATTCGAAACCACACATAGACAAGCGCGATGGCCATAAACATAAGCGCTATAAAGATGAGACGAGAAACCTTCAAATCCCCTTTTTTTCTACCAGCCACCAACATTTTCAGATCCTTACGGCCGTTCTCAGCCTCGCGCTTCTCGCCCTCGGGTTAGAAGCTATCTCGGCTTCCTCAGGCATAACAGCCCTCCTGACCGGCACTTTCAGTTTGCTTTTTCTGTCACAACAGCAAACCGGAAAATCCGGAGGGCAGATACACCCCTTCTCCCAGGAACGAAACAGGCCTTTTACCATTCTGTCTTCAAGTGAATGAAATGATATTACGGAGAATCTGCCCTCTTTCTCCAGCATGTCGATTCCGTCTTCTATTGCGTTATGAAGATTTGTCAGTTCGTTATTGACGGCAATTCGGAGGGCCTGAAAGGTCTTTGTGGCGGGATGTATCCTTTTTTTCTTCAGGCGACCGGGCAGAGCGCCGGCAATAATCGCGGCAAGTTCACCCGTTGTTCTTATGGGAGACAGCTTCCGCCTTTCCGAAATTGCTCTTACAATCCTTCCGGGCATCATCTCTTCACCATAATCTTTTATGATCTTCTTCAGTTTCTCTTCCGGGAAACCATTCACTATATCAAACGCCGTCAAGCCATTTTCCTGATCCATACGCATGTCAAGCGGCGCATCCAGAGAAAAAACAAAACCCCTGTCAGCTGTATCAAACTGGTGGGATGAAACCCCCAGATCCAGCAGGATTCCATTTACCCTCTCAATCCCCAGTTCCAGTAATATATTCCTGATGTCGGCAAAATTCCCCTTTACAATCAGTGCCCGATTCTTGAAGGCCTTAAGCCTGCGCCGGGCTTCAGAGAGAGCATCACTATCACGATCAACACCGACAAGGATTCCATCCGGGGCTGTTTTTACAAGGATCTCATACGCGTGTCCCCCACCCCCCAAAGTTCCGTCAAAATATACCCCACCCGGCCTGCAACTCAGCGAATCCACTGTTTCTCTGAGCATAACCGGTTCATGAAAGGATGACTTTGTCATATCCCCAGATCAGCCATATAATCGCTGAAGGCCTCAACATCCTGGCTGGAGCGCTCGAGTTCTTTCTCAAACATCTCCCTGTTCCAGATTTCTATACTCCGCCCCATACCGGCAATGACGATCTCTTTTTCAAGCTTCGCGTATTCCCTGAGAGGAGGCGGTATAAGTACCCTTCTCTGAGCGTTGAAAGAACAGTCAACAGCGCCAGACATGAAAAGACGCTGAAATGCACGCACTTCTTTTCTTATTATAGACTGCTGGAAAACCTTTTCCTCTATCGCAATCCACTCACTGTAAGGAAAAACCAGAAGGCAGCCATCCCAGTTTGTTATCACCATCCGCTCGTCATATTTCTCGGTGAAAACCTGGCACAGCCTGGCGGGAAACATAATCCTCCCCTTTTCATCGATGCTATGGTAGTATCTCCCTCTGAATACGGACATTGATAAAAACCTCCACAATCATCCACTTTGCTCCACTAAGTCGGACTATAAAGACACCCTGTGGGTTTGTCAAGGAAAAAAACCGCTATTTTCTTCTTTTAATTTGATATTTTAAGACTGCTGCGTTGTGGTCTTTAAGGTTGGATGAAAATTGGTGGGAACCATCGTTCTTTGATACAAAATACAGGAAATCCACAGACGCCGGATAGAGGGTAGCCTTAATCGCCTCCATACCAGGATTACAGATGGGGCCAGGTGGCAAACCCTTTATCGTGTATGTGTTGTAAGGCGTCTTCTTCCTGAGATCACTCCTCCTGAGATTTCCATCAAAGTCTTTGATACCGTAAATGACTGTAGGATCGCTCTGGAGTCTCATGCCTTTCTTTAATCTGTTATGAAAAACTGCCGATATCAGCGCTCTTTCCTCATTCGGGCCTCCCTCTTTTTCAATAATGGAGGCAAGGGTCACAAGCTCATCCGGCGTAAGGTGGACCTCGTCCGCCCTTTCCAGCATATCAGGCGTTATACGCTTCCTGAACTGCTTTACCATAAATCTTATGATTCTCTCTTCCCTCATTAATTTATCGAATCTATAGGTATCAGGAAAGAGATAACCTTCAGCACTTTCCCCCTTTATGCCAAGGACTGACAACAGGCTGCTGTCCGATGCTAGTCCGACAAACTTCTCTCTGTCGGCAAGGCCCGCATTTTCCAGACGGGACGCTATCCGGCGCAGCGTAAAACCCTCCGGTATAAAAACAAAATACCCCTTGATTTTTCCCTGTACCAGTTTGTTTAAAACGGCCACAGGGGTCATGGAGCTGCACAAATCATATTCGCCCGGTTTGATATGTTCCGGAGCATCCATTAAAAGCGCCAGGAGATAAAACTTTCTTTTGTGGCTGATCAGTCCCGCTCCCTCCAGTATGTCGACAGTCGCGGAAAAAGTACTGCCCCGGGGTATCTCTACTGTAAATTCCCTGTATTTAAAATCTATCGGGCTGCCGGCATAATTACAGAAAATCATACATGACAAAGACACAACGGCTATACATATGACCGCAATTATCTTAATCCATTTCATCCCGTTCATCTTACTTGTTCCTCATGTGATCCAGGTAATCCTGGAGAATAATGGCAGCCGCAAGTTTGTCAACAACTCCCCTCCTTTTTCTGCGATTCATGTCCGCCTCTATAAGCAGGCTTTCAGCCTCTTTCGTGGAAAGTGCTTCATTCCACTTCACAACAGGTACGGAAACACCCCCCTCAAGAACATCAATGAACCGGTTTACCTTCTCGCACTGGATTCCCTCCGTACCGTCCAGCCTTACAGGATAACCGATCACTATTTTCTCAACATCATATTCGCTGACAAGCCCCGCTATCTGTTCAATATCCCTTTTCCAGTACTTCCTGGAAATGGTGGCAATCCCCCTGGCAGTCATACCCAGCTCATCACAGATTGCCACCCCTATTCTCTTTTCTCCGTAATCAAGTCCTAATACTCTCATAATAAGCGAAGCCCTATAGCATACTCTCAATGATATTACAAAACCCGGTAGATAATCCACTTGTACAAACCATGAGTTTCTGCTATTGCCCCGGAAGGCGCAGAAGCGGAAGAAAGTGCAGGCAACAATCAGGAGTACCGGACAGCAATATGAATATCATCTTAGGCACAGCGGGACATGTCGATCATGGGAAAACCGCGCTTATAAAGGCCCTGACCGGCATAGACACCGACAGGCTCAAAGAGGAAAAAGAACGCGGGATTACCATCGAGCTCGGGTTTGCCCCGCTTACCCTCGCGAATGGACAGAAGATCGGGATAGTGGATGTCCCGGGTCATGAAAAATTCGTGAAGAATATGGTCGCCGGAGCCGGAGGAATAGATCTGGTTGTCATGGTGATCGCGGCGGACGAAGGCGTAATGCCCCAGACGCGGGAGCATCTGGAAATATGTGAGCTTCTCGGCATAAACAGGGGACTTGTGGCCCTCACGAAGACAGACATGGTTGATGAAGACTGGCTGGCCCTTGTACAGGAAGATATCAGAGCTTTCCTGGAGGGAACCTTTCTGGAGAGCTCACCGATAATTCCGTTGTCATCGATTACAGGCGCCGGGCTCCCGAACTTTCTTGCGGCACTTGGCGAAATTATTTCCACTTTGGATGAGCGGACAGATTCCGGGCTCTTCAGACTACCGGTAGACAGGGTATTCACCATGAAGGGGTTCGGCACTGTGGTGACCGGAACGCTGGCATCTGGAAGGATAAAGGTCGGCGATACAGTGGAAATCATGCCTTCCGGGGCAAAGGCAAAGATAAGGGGCATCCAGATTCACAACGAAGCATCCCAAGTGGCAGAGGTCGGACAGAGAACTGCCATCAACCTTCAGGGAACCAACAGAACAACGATAGAGAGAGGATATGTTCTCACCCGCGTCTCCACATTTGAAGCATCAAGTCGTCTGGATATTCACATGAAATATCTTGCCGGGGCCGGGAGAAAGCTGAAGAACAGAACTCTTGTCAGATTCCATACCGGAACCAGCGAAACGATTTCGAGAATCATACTGCCCGAAAGGGAGAAGATCGAACCCGGGGAAGAAACATACGCGCAGATAATCCCCAAAACTCCCGTGGTGGCTATGTCGGGAGACCGGTTTGCTATCAGGAGTTATTCTCCAATCACCACTGTAGGGGGTGGTGAGATAATAGATCCCCTCGCTAAAAAACGCAGGAAACACACAATGCCGGGAGAAGAAGAAAGACTACACAGAGGAACAGGTCGGGAGAAGACAGACATAATACTGGAAAGAACCGGCCTCGACGGCATTCCCAGCCTAAGCCTTTCGATAAGGACAGGGCTTTCACCCGGCGAGCAGGAAAAAATTCTTGAGAATATGCTGTCAAAAAAGGACGCCCTGTTGCTGGATCGGGATGAACGCAGGGTTGTCTCATCCAAAATATACAGGGATTTTCAGGACAGGGTAACGTCTGCGGTAGAGGCATATCATAAAAAACATCCCTTGAAGGAAGGACTTTCCAGAGAGGAACTTAGAACCACTCTCGGGGGCTACCTCGATCCCAGGCTGTTCAACAAGGCCATCAGAGACCTGGAAGACAACGGAAAGATAGTCGCGGAAAAGGAGAATGTCCGGATCGAAGGGCACAGAGTCAACCTGAAAGATGAAGAAGCGCGGCTCAGGGAAGAAATCGCCGGCATTTATCGGGATTCCGGGCTAACGCCTCCCTCAACAAAAGAAACCATGGAAAAATTTTCGAAGGAAAGGAAGACCGTAACCGATATCCTGGCTGTCATGACCAACGCGAAAGCTCTTGTCAGGGTCAATGAAGATCTGTATTTTTACAAAGAGTCCATCGACAGACTGAAAAAAGATTACAGGGAACTCCTTATTAGAGACGGCAAGGCATCACCCGCCAGCTTTAAGGAAATGACGGGCCTGTCGCGCAAGTTTATAATTCCACTAATGGAATTTTTTGATAAAACGAAGCTTACCATCCGGGTAAAAGATCACCGGATACTGAGAGAGAAAGAAGATTGAAAGCGCCCACGGAAAAGATCGATATAGGTTTTTACAATGGGGGGAAGGCTTCCCGGATTTCCGAATCTGTTATAAGAGAAGAGCCTGTAGAAATATTCCTGAACAACCGGAAGGTCGTAACTATTGCCTGCACGGGAATCCACCTTGAGGAACTTGCTGCCGGATTTCTACGGTCTGCCGGCATCATCAGGGTTCGGGAAGACATAGAAAAGATAACAACATCCGTCGGAAAACCGAGGGTTGATGTCCTTATAAAAAATGGGGTCATTTCAAAACCGGTCTCTCCAGAGATATTCGTCATGTCCAGCGGCGCAAGAGGAAAGGGGCCGGGAAAGATTCAGAGTACCATCACCTCCGATATTTCCATATCCGCAAAAAAGGCTGTGGAATTCATGGAAGAACTGCTGTCCTTATCCCAGCTCCACAAGATGACGCACGGCACCCACTGTTCGGGCCTCGCGGATATGGAGAAGATCATTGTTTCAAGGGACGATATTGGAAGACACAACACCATCGACATGCTGGGAGGATACACTCTGCTGAATGGCATTGATTGTTCCGACAAGATTATAGTCAAGACCGGCAGAGTCTCATCGGAAATTGCGGAAAAGGTCTGGACAATTGGCATCCCTATTGTTATTTCCCATTCAGTCCCAACCTCTGAAGCCGTAAGCATCTTAAGGGGCGCGGGAATAACACTCATAGGCCATGTAAGAAACGGATCATTAAAGATATATTCTAATGAAAGGCGGGTAAGATTTTGAACTCAAAAGATACCTATGTAAAAGATATACGCGCGGGAGACAAGGTCAGCAATATATTTCTCGTTATGGAAAAGAATCTGGCCATATCCCAAAAGGGAAAGCCATATCTGAATCTGAAACTAAGAGATATGACAGGCGAAGTAGATGGGCGGGTATGGGAAAGAGCAACCGAGATGAATAACATATTCCAGACCGGGGATATAATTTTGATACAGTCTTACGCGGTAAGCTTCAGAGATGTGATACAACTCTCGATCTCAAAGATTACCGTCGTCGATGACCCGGCAGTCAGCCCGGCTGATTACCTGCCGTCATCCGCATCGGACAGCTCAGAAATGTTTGAGTCTCTCATGAGCATCATAGGCACAATAGGCAACCCGCATCTGAAGACCCTGCTGGAGCTGATATTCAGTGATGAAGAGATAGCCGATTCCTTTCAGAAAGCTCCGGCAGCAAAAGGTTTTCACCACGCGTATATAGGCGGGCTTCTTGAACATACACTGTCCGTAACACAGCTTCTCGATCTGGTGGCAAATCATTATCAGCAGGCGAACAGGGACCTTATTATAACGGGTGGGATACTGCATGACATCGGAAAGATTCACGAGCTCTCGTTCAAAGGCTCTATGAACTATACTGATGAAGGATGGCTTATAGGACACATCGTCATCGCCGTGGAACTTGTGGACGCGAAGATCACCGAGATCGCAGATTTCCCGAAACAGCTCGCGCTTGAGCTTCGGCACATACTCCTCAGTCACCATGGAACCCTGGAATATGGGTCCCCGAAACGACCCAAGACGATAGAAGCCCTTATTGTAAACTTTATCGATGATCTCGACGCAAAAATGAATGCATTCGGGGAATTCATAAGCAACTCCGGAAATGAATCAAGCTGGACACCCTATCACAGGCTGCTCGAAAGATTCATATACAGGGGTCAGGGGCCTGAGGACTATTAAAACCATTTTTAATGTTGAATGGTTAATGTTGGATGAGGCCATTTCCGGACGGAAACTAATACACCCGTGTGCCAAATATGGCAGTCCCTACCCTTACTATAGTCGCGCCCTCCTCTACGGCAACCCGGTAATCACCCGACATCCCCATTGAAAGCTCGCGCATCTCGACACCCTTTATATTCTCCGCGATAATTTTATCTCTCAGCTCCCGCAGGGCCACAAAGTAAGGCCGGGCATCTTCAGGATCATCAAACCAGGGGGGCATCGTCATAAGTCCCCAAATCGAAAGATTGTCAAGCAACGAGATTTGCCTGATCAGGTCCGGCGCCTCATCGAGGGAAATACCGCTCTTGCTTTCTTCGCCACTCACATTTACCTCGACAAGGATATCAGTCATACGCCCCGCAGTCGCTGATCTCTTGTCGAGCTCTGCAGCCAGTCCCATCCGGTCAACAGAATGAACCATGTCGAAAAGTCTGACCGCGTATTTCGCCTTATTGGACTGCAGATGTCCTATCATATGCCATTTCACATCCACATCCATCTTTTCAATTTTCCTCTTTGCCTCCTGAATATAATTCTCACCCATTATATCCACCCCGGCTTCTATGGCCTCCAATATCCTGTCATCATCCACAGTTTTGGTTACAGCCATCAGGAGTATTTCCGAAGGATTCCTCCCCGACTTCATGGCCGCCTCGGCAATATTTTCCCTTATTTCTCTTATATTATCCTCTATAACTGACATCGTACCTTCCCTTCTGTTTAAAACCGAAATCGGCAGCACCGGGGCTGGGCAGTAAAGTACAGGTCAAATCTTCCCCGTTCCTTGCGTATTGTATTGTACAAAACAGGGTACATGCAAGTGTATTTTTTATTTGAATACCGGTCAGAATCACAACCAATTGAAAATGATACGGGTTAACAGCTCTTTCTGACTGTCAAAAGATAACCCCCCGTCTCTGGCAGAGACGGGGGGTTATTTGTGGGGTATAATAAGGAGAGGTTATTCTTACTGTTTCTTCATGTGTATGAGCGCTTCTCCATAGAGTCTCCAGATACACAGGAATATGGCCAGTATGAAAAGACCTAACATGAAACTGGGCTCAGTATTAAGTTTGGTGTCAATCCAGCGACCGGCATAGAGGAACATG
>JAUXBI010000186.1 GCA_030619435.1 Syntrophaceae bacterium | reverse complement strand
CCTCAAATCTGCGGTTTGTGGTCAAAATCGCCCACGAATACAAGAACTACAGGGTAAAGTTCATAGACCTGATCCAAGAGGGCAATATTGGACTTATGCATGCCGTCAAAAAGTTCGATCCCTACAAAGGATACAGGCTCATATCTTACGCCGTCTGGTGGATAAGAGCGTATATGCAGAACTTTGTTATAAAGTCATGGAGTCTCGTCAAGATAGGCACCACCCAGGCACAGAGGAAATTATTTTTTAAACTGAATCAGGCTAAAAAAAAGTTGCAGGCTATTTCGCAAAAAAAACCGGAATTCAAAGAAATCGCGGAGATGCTTAATGTTAAGGAAAGAGAAATAGAGGAAATGGAGCTTCGCCTCAACAATCGTGATGTCTCACTCAATGCCGCAATAGATGACGAGGGGGAATCAACCTATATCGACCATCTGGTATACAAAGGTAAAAGCCAGGAGGATGCGCTTATAAAGAAGGAAGAGATGGCCCTGGTGAAGAAAAACATAGCGGGTGCTTTGGAGAAACTCAACGAGAGAGAAGATTACATCATAAGATACAGGACAATGGCTGATGACCCTGAAACCTTGCAGGAGATAGGGGACAGATTCCACGTAACAAGGGAACGCGCAAGGCAGATCGAAAAAGAAGCTTTGAAAAAACTGAGAGTGGCAATACCTTTCCTGACTGATGAGCCCAAGCTTATCACGAATTAGCGTTTCATCCAGAAATGAGCACTTGGTAGTGCCGTTATTGTATTTTGCGACAGGCATGAAACATGCGGCTGGCCGAAGATACCCTAAAACTCGTCGCGGTCATAAGCTAAATTTTCAAAGCATGTGTATTCCTTCAGAAAAGCCATATTAGCCACGCCGGTGGGACCGTTTCTCTGCTTCCCGATGATTATCTCCGCCTTGCCCCTCTCCGGGTTGTCTTCCGACTTGTTGTATACCTCGTCCCTGTATATGAACATTATTACATCGGCATCCTGCTCGATTGCACCCGATTCCCTCAGATCGGCAAGCTGCGGGCGCCTGTCTGTCCTTGATTCAACCTGTCGGTTCAACTGTGACAGCGCCACAACAGGAATGTTCAATTCCTTGGCCAGAGCCTTGAGAGAGCGGCTTATCTCGGATATCTCCTGTTCCCTCGGCATAGAAGCATCTCTACCCCGCATCAGCTGGAGATAGTCAAGAATAATCAGTTCCAGCCCCGATTCCGCCTTCAATCTTCTCGCTTTTGCCTTTATTTCGAGAACAGATATTGCGGGCGTATCATCTATAAAAATAGGAGCCTCTGAAAGTCTGCCTGCTGCGGCAGTCAGCTTCGGCCAGTCCATATCGCCGATAAATCCCCTCCTTATACGCTGTGAATCCACTTTTCCATCCGAAGAAAGCATGCGGAGCGCAAGTTGTTCTTTTGACATCTCCAGGGAAAATACCGCCACAGGCACACCATCCTCAATTGCCGCATGTTGCGCGATGTTTATGGCAAAAGCTGTTTTACCCATACTGGGGCGCCCTGCCACTATTATCAGATCGGACTTCTGGAGTCCGGATGTGATTTCGTCAACTTTTTGAAATCCCGTGGGAATACCGGTGACGAGGGTCTTCTTTTCATAAAGTTTCTCTATGTTTTTAAAGGTATCCTTTACTATCTCTCTTATGGGAGAAAAGGCGGGCCTTATCTTGTTTTCCGATATCTCGAACACCGCGTGTTCCGCTTCGTCAAGAACAGAGTCTATATCGGAACCTGCATCATAACTTTTATTCAATATATCGGTCGCGGCGCCTATCAATCCACGCAATATGGCTTTTTCCTTAACTATTTTTGAATAGTAGGCTATGTTCGCCGCGGAGGGTACACCATCGACAAGAGATGTCAGATATATCTCTCCCCCCACACCTTCAAGATGTCCCCTGTCACGCAATATATTGCTCAGGGTGATAAGATCGCTTGGTTCATTTCTCTCGTACAGTTCAAGGATCGACGAAAATATCTTTCTATGGGCCTCACTGTAGAAATCACCCATACTCAGTATTTCCAGAACATTGTTCAGGGCATTATTGTCCAGCAGGATACCGCCAAGGATTGACTGCTCTGCATCCAGATTTTGCGGAGGAACCTTGTGAAGTGAATAATCTATATCCTTTACCATCCCTGCACCTATACCTCACCATCAACGACAACTTTGATACCGGCAGATATCCCGGAATGTAATTTTATCTTTACGGAAAATTCCCCAAGACTTTTTATAGGTTCTCCAAGAACGATGTTTTTCTTATCAATCTCTATCCCCTGTTCACGCAGGGCATCGCCTATATCCTTTGTGGTAACAGAACCGAATAATTTATTCTGCTGACCTACCTTTCTGGATATATTACAGGTTACACTCCCGAGTCGCTCGGCCATGGACTGTGCGGTCTCTTTCTCCTTCGTGACCCTTCTCACCGAGGTCTCCATTTCATTCTTCAGAGCTTGCATGTTTGTGCTGCTGGCCTCTATACCAAGCCCTCTGGGAATTATAAAATTCCTGGCATAGCCAGCAGAAACATTTACAAGATCTCCTGCTCTCCCTACAGACTCAACGTCCTTTTTTAAAATAATCTCCATAAGAACTCCTCCAATTCGAAGCGTTGCATCTTCAATTCTGTGGATTTTTCACATATCTGTTTAACTTTGAAAGACAATCGGTCAGTCCGACTTTTTGCCAAGTTTCCTGAAATCGGTCCAGGTATCAATCAAGCCCACTCCGGCAACTATAAAAATCAGGAACTGCTGAGCAAAAATCAAGAAATATCCGAAGGCCCTGAAGATCACAGGTACGTTTTTTCTCTTAAAGAAAAAACTTATTATTGCCAGACCTTGTAACATGTATATAAAAAGGAGAATAATCATTATGTTCAGCCCCAGAATGCGCAACACTTCCGAGGGAATCAGTATAGAGACACCCGCGATTACAACAAGCCAGACGGTTTTATCGAGGGTCTTCCAGAGAGACAGATCACCAAAGTCAGGATACCACATTCCCCTCTTTCTAAACAACCATTTTCCCCCCAGAATATTCAGCCATATGAAAAAAGCGGCGCCCACAAGAATAAGGGAAGGCAGTAATCCGGTAAGAACGCGCGCTATCCGGTCGGAGTTTTCCTTCATGAGTTCAATATATTGCGTGGAAACACCCGTGCGGGAATACAAATCTATATTTTCCCGCACCATCTCGGATACATGGGCCCCGATCATACCCCACGGTGCTTTTCCGGAGATCAAGCTTAGATAAAGAAGGATGACAAAACTTAGAATCAGAAGGATCCCGACAGAACAGGCAACTGTCTTTTCTATGGACCAATTTTTCCTTAACACCTCCGAAAGAACAAGTCCCATAGAACCCAAGAGGAAGAAGTATACAACACCGGCCTGTAAACCCAGCACCCGCAGTGTGATCATTGTAATTATCAGAGACAGGATAAAAACCAGGAGACCGTGTAATCTGCCTAACTTGGAATAATAGTATAATATCGGCACCGGCACAAACACCGCGCCAAGTGCACCAAGCACCGAATTCACGGCTACCGCTATGAAAACAATGGAGATGACCGCAACAGCAAGGAAAAAGTCTCTATAGAGGGTACTCCCCCCTGACAGACCAAACATACCCCACCTGTTAGCCTAGCCCCGATAAACGGGATAATTTCTAACTTACTAAAAGATTGAGAGATGCCTGCTCAGCCGGCAGACATCTCGAAATTTATTGGATGTGAACATGGATGAAATTAATTGGCAGTTACATAGGGTAACAGAGCCAGTGTCCTGGCCCTTTTGATCGCCACCGCTAATGCTCTCTGATGCCTGGCGCAGGTTCCCGTAATTCTTCTCGGCATAATCTTG
>JAUXBI010000036.1 GCA_030619435.1 Syntrophaceae bacterium | reverse complement strand
CAACCCTTCACACTGGACAGAAAGTTCGATAAGGTTTTTATTTCATTCGTATTTCACGGATTTCCATTAGAAATACAGAAGAATATCCTCAGAAATGCAGCAAATGCTCTGAAACTGGGCGGACAGTTTATCATGCTTGATTTCAACGAATTTGTTACCGATGAAACTCCCCTCTACTTCAGAATACCTTTCAAAATTGTAGAGTGCAGGTACGCCTTCGAATACGTGGAGCGCAACTGGAAACAGATCATGTCCGAATTCGGATTCGGCGGTTTCACAGAAAAATATTTCTTGCGTAACCATATTCGTCTCCTCACTGCGAAAAAGGAGAGCAATGAAACTTCTTATGATATTCCGGGTTAACGGGCTGTTCCGGCGGGACGGGCAAAAAGCCCGCCCCTTGCACCCGCGGTACGCTTCGGTCAGCGTGAAGTAACCAGGATCGGCGTTGAAGAATTGCACTCCACCATAAAAGCCATGGCCATAAGACGGCCCGCAAGGGCTTCTAAAGAGTAGGGATCTCTTCGGAGAGCACAATCGTACATCGCAAAAGCGGTAACGTAGTTCCCATCCACCATTGCCTCTCTGGCGATGCTGACAAAACTGTCAACATCGGCAGGGCAGGAGGATACGGTTACGCTGGCCAGCAATACCGACGGTAGAAGCGCTACCAGTATTAATGGTATCAACCTCATCATGAGCACCTCCTCAATCCGCATGGGTTTCCCCGCGCAGACGTCTGGTAACCCGGCTGTCCTTCCCGGTTTCCCGGGCTTCGGACCCGTGGCTTTGCGTCCCGGAGTCTCCTCCGGTTTGCATTGAGTCAAACGGTAACCCGGCTGTCCTTCCGCTTTCCCCAGAAGCGGTGTCGGACCCGTAGCTTTGCGTCCCGGAATTCCTTCCGGTTTGCGTGGCGGTGCTCTACCGCCTGCTAATATTCTATGATTAATTCCACTAATGTAAAGAGATGTAGAATATTACGTCTTTCGCAAAACCAGAAGAAGTGAAAGACCAAATAGAGGTTTTATGCATTTCTCCAAAAACGATATTATGGGAAGAAGGAATACGATAAAACTAAAATTTGCATTCCTATACGATTTTTCTTTCACGATTCTACTCTTGATAAACCATCCTATGCTACCAATCATATTCATATAATGCATTAGAACTACATCCACATCTAAACCATTTGTGAGTGCCGATAAATCCCTTTTTGAATATCTTCTATAGTGGCCATCAAATTTGTCCAGCGAACCGTAAAGGCAGTGTAAAGCAGGGACAATTAAGCATATATAATCATTTTTCTTGACCGCCTTGACCATATTGGTGAGTGCTTGTTTGTCATTTTCAATATGCTCTAATGTGTTTATGCAGATAATTGTATCAATACCATTTTCTTCAATCTCATCTACTGCTTCGTCAAGACAGATGTCACCGGTTTCTGCCAATCTGAAATTCTCGGGATATTCCAAGCTCTCTACTTCTTTTCGAACCAATTCGTCTGAATCAAATCCCAAATAGAGTTCTTTGTCACTGAATATTTCTACAAAATTTCCTAATCCGCAACCTATATCAGCTATTCTTTTACCGGCATATTTAGATATTTGCTCCGCCTGCCACTTGAAGTATGGTTTTGAATGATTTCCCCATCTCTTATAGAACTCAACGCGAGATTCTTTCATTACATACTTATCTATATTTTATATTGGAGTTCATAATGCTAAATAACCTTTAGAATGTTTATACTAAGCAAAAATGATGTATAGAATATCTGCGTGCCAAAAACGATTACTGCGGTCGCTATGAAGCTCAGGTCGTTTCTAACTGTATCCCCAATGAACGGCCCGACTCCCCAGTAGTTGGAAGAAATCAGATATAGAATAATCAGACTACCCACGCAGAACAGAAACAGGCTTGTAAGCAAACCTTTTTCAAGTTTGAATTTTTCCAGTAAACTGCTTATTCCTTTGTTGATGTTGTTGTAGTGTTTTGTGTAACTGAGACTATGAGCGATAATACCAAAAGATACAATCTGACTTCCCACCAGCAGTGGCAGTAGGAGTAAGGAAAAGTATTTTGGCTTTACTACGTCAACAAATAATTGTGGTGCTGTACAATCCCTTGCGAAAAGAGTGACCATTCCCAGTATACCGATTGACATCAGGGTTATTCCCGGAACAAGATACGTCCAGAACGGGGCAAACAACAACATAAACCTGAGGTATCTCCACCCGTCTTTCCAGGTATTCAGGTGTGGTGGATGATCTCTTTTGTCTTTGTAAAGATTGCAGGGTATTTCACATATTTTAAGTCCAACAGCGGAAGCCTTTATTACCATTTCTGTAGCGAATTCCATACCGGAGGTTTTCAATTTCATTTTCTCAAATGCTTTTTTCGTAAACCCTCTCATGCCGCAATTCGTGTCACCAATACCAACCCTGAAAAACAGATTCATTATTCCGGTCAGTACAGGAGTCCCTACATAACGATGCAATGACGGCATAGCCCCTTTTTCAATTTTACCCTTGAATCTGTTTCCTATCACGAACTCGTATCCCTCTTTCAATTTTTCAATGAACGGGCCAATTTCTTCAAAATTGTAAGAATCGTCAGCATCTCCCACTATAATAAACTCTCCCAGAGCATGGGGTATACTCTGCCTGTAAGTAGCGCCATAGCCCTTCTCTTCCGTTTTAATAACCCTTGCGCCCGCTTCAAGCGCTATTCTTTCTGTATTGTCGGTTGATCCATTATCAGCGACGATGACTTCTCCTTCTACGTTAAGGTTGCGCATCGTCTCTAAAGCCTTTTTCACGCATATACCAACTGTAGCTTCTTCGTTCAATGCCGGTATGACGATTGTAATCATTCTTCAGCTCCTCTATTTAATACTCTCTATGATCACATCTATGGCATATTGAATGTGATATGCCGTTTTGAATAATATTTCTCCTGAAGGCTACGTATTCACTGTTATTCCAAATATCCTTAAGGCTTTCCGTTACTGCGTTTCCAACCATAATATTGATCTCGTCGCATGGTATTATATTTCCGTTAGGCTGTACAAATAATACAAACCATGGAAAATAGCATTTATTCATGTTGTAGGGAAATTTTTTGTCCGTATAGTAAGCTTCGATATTTTCGGATTTAATGTTCGGATGAAATAGTATAGGTATGCTGCTTTTTCGTTTTCTGATTATTTCGTACTGATCCTTTATCAATTTATGGTCCATTAATGTAAATCCGTTATGCCATATGAATCCGCGATGTTGAAATGTAAGGCAGTGTGCTTTCGAGTGTTCAAATTTCTCAACAATATCAATCAATTTGTCTTGATTGATCTCTGTAATAGGGCAATTCAATGTAATGTATAAACTCTTGTTCACGTCAATGTCGCTGATCTGCTTCAGGGTTGACAGCACTCTATCAAAATCCAGATCATTAAGAGAAATGTGTATATCCTTAAATCCCTCTGCTTCTACAATTTCTCTCCCAAACTTGAGTAGATTAATCCCATTTGTAGTCATTGATGTTTTGTAACCTGAATTGGAGAAGTATTTCAGGATTTCAACAAAATCAGCATTTACTGTAGGTTCCCCTCCGAAAAAGTGTATTCTTGGTTTGAAGTTAAATGATTTTTTTATGTTTCTTTCAATAACCTGTGCGTCGCTGATGCTCATGTCAGGAATCTTCATTTTCTCTGCGTCCTGATAACAGAAGGGACAGGTCGCGTTGCATTTGTATGTAAGCAGTAATTGAACAAATCGCGGATATACTGGGCTGTGTCCTTTGAACACTTTAACAACATGTAACATTCTACGAAATCTGGTACTTGAAATGTTCTGCAGCCTTTTCAGCGTTATCATTATTTCTCTCTTCTATAGTCTCTATTCTATACCATAAGAATAGCGTCTTATGATTAGAATAATCGTATACTGCACCATATTCGGTCATATTTGAAACAGAATCAAGTATGCAATATATGGTCAGTCTGAAAAGAAATCGAGTATGTGCCTGAACATCTTCTCAATAGTCTGTTTTTCGTTGTTAGCTGCCCGGCAGAAACCGAAATCTCATAAGTTCAAAAATACATGTAGCTTCACCGGTTAGCTCCTTTTGAATCTGTTATATCCACCTGAGCAAAGTATTCCATATCCCTGGTGGGCTCGATGGCTTCTGAAAGATTCTGTGTCCACAGTTCAATATGAAAACTGCTTCCGTCGAACCAGTAAAGGTAGGAAATTCTTCCGGGATAAGCCCGCATGAATTCAATATCCTCATAGGGTGTCTGATGAGCGCAATATATTATTTCGTTATCAAGGAAAGGGGAATTGAAATTCATACCGCTGCAGATATTCGGGTAACCATGCTGCCCGGCCTGCATGAATACTATTGCGGGAGTTTCGACGGAACCGGAAGTTGTCAGCCGGGGTCGATTGTCAATTCCCTGCCACGGTCCAGACCGGAGTTCAACGGCTTCAGGCATATATACAAAAAGTGTTATCAGAATAAGAGAGAAGAGAATAACGGCAACCTTGTTGGTTCCCTCGGTTCCACTCTTTTTTCTGGCATATATTATCGTTTCCCTCAGTCCAATTGCCGATAGAATCATGATAACTGGCAAAAATGTAAAGTAATGTCTTGGGCCATAATCTATTGCGGGACAGTAGTGTAGAAACATGAGGAACATGATCAGGATCAGAGGCAGATAAAGCCATAATATACGTACGTCCCGCCGCACCCTTCGAAGAGCGAAGAGCATGGGAAAGAGGGACAGGAACGGCCAGCCGAACATGATGGTGCTTCCTACACCTGTCTGTCTTACAACATTAAAGAACCCTCTGAGCGGTGTATGGGCGAAGTCTCCGTATTCGGGAAACCAGGCTTTATCGGGACCAAAACCTATCAGCTTGCCTCCCCTGACCAGATCGTATCCTGATTCCAGCGGATTTCCAGTGTAGTAACCGTTAGACAACAGAAACAGCACAAATGGTATTGCCGCGGCGGCGGCCACGGGGGCCAGAATACGGAACCACCTGTCCCTGCATCCGACAATTACCGCGAGAGGAATGAAGATCAGCCAGACCAGAACGGGATATGGTTTTGTAGCAAAGGCAAGCCCTATAAGAAACCCGCCAGCGAACCCGTATGAAACCGAAGCCCCCTTTGCCCTCCTTGAGATCAGGTAAAGAGACCATGTCACCAGCATAAGATTCGTATTATGTGCCATGAAAGTACTGGTCATAAGAAGGAAGAAGGGTGAAAGGAGAAGAAGAATGGAGCTGACTCTGGCTATTGTCTCTCCGGCCCAGAACCTTATCAGAAGGAAGATTCCAATAAAGGAAAGGAGCCCTTCAAGGGGACCAAGTAAAGGCGCAGCGCCTGCAGCGGTAAATGGTGCCATCAACAGGGAATGGAACGGAGTATAGACGATGAACCACAGGTTGTTCCGAAACACAAAATGACGGAATGGAAAATAGTTCGTTGGATTCTCAACATCCGGTGCGGGAGCAGCAAGATGTCCCGAAGCGTATATCTTGGACTGGAAATAGTATGCGACCTCATCGCCGCCCTTTGGGATTCCCTCAAAGGGGCCATAAGCCATCCAGATTGAAAAACAGGCCAGAATCAAAAGAAGAAGTCCAAGAAATCTTAACGTGGAAAGGTTACCAATTTTTTCAAGAGTCAACCGAACGATATCCTTTTTAGTCCTTCCGGCGATATAGAAAGCAAAGCAGACCGCCGCCGGAATGAGCAGAAGAAGTTGAACCACTTTATCCGCCGGCCCCCTCGGGATTACTTCAATATATCTGTAAATGGTGAAGGCGATTGTGAGAATCAGGCAGGCGGGCAAGAGGAGTCGAGATTTCAAATCAGCATTTCCCTCCAGCAGGATGAATGATAGCTCTACTTTCTATTGAAAGTATGATAAATACTAGATCGGGTGAAGTCATTAGTGATGCAGAACTCCTTTCATACCGGCCTTACAACAGATTTGAATCTGAATTCCTTATCCAATCTGTAATACATCAGTGAGAATATGTAATTCAGATTCTATTATACATCAGGCTAACCCGAATGCCTGCGGCTCCCTGTCAACAAAAGCATAAGCCTCTCTGAAACCTGTTTTCAGAAGGAGAGCGGAGCCCTGCTTTAGACCAAAGAACACATGAGGCTCCCGGTGAGTATCCGAACCGAGCGTCACAAGGGTTCCGCCCAGCTCTGAAAACCGCTGCAGAATTGCGGGAATGGGATAGGTGATCTTTTCGGCCCTGCGGAGACCGGATGTGTTCAGCTCAAGTGCTATATCCCGTTCGATCAGCACTTTGAGAATATTGTCTATGGTTTCCGGCCAGAGCTGCATTTCGTTGAAATCATACCTCAGTCCGGCAAGTGCAAGCCCCCTTCTGAAAAGACCCATATGCGCGAGAATATCAATATCGGAAACCTCAACCACTCTGAGAGTTTCGGAGTAGTACTCCTTCACTATTTCCATGGGATCTCCATCGTCAAAAACTTCTTTGCCAAGAATCATACCGATGCCTTCAACAGAATGGAGGGCTCCGGTTATAAAATCATAGTGCGAGTAATCAACAAGTTCCTTTGCCTGCTTTTCGTACAAATGAGGTTCCCCTATTTCCAGGCCCTTCATCACGGAAATACGCCCATCTGATTCCCTCCGGGCCGAGGCTATTGACTCATCGTACTCTTCAGCATTAAAGCCGCCGTAGCAGTAATCTTCAGGATCAAGATCAAGATGGGCGACGAAACCTATTCCCCCGAGGTTGTTCCCTATACCCTTCTGTACAAGGCTCCTCGCGGGAATATCAGCATCCGGAGAGTCGCTTGTGTGAACGTGCATATCAATCAAATCCATAGATATTCTTTTCCAAACGTTAAGTGTATATGACCTCTTCTTCGTTTGCTCTGATCCGATGCCTTGATTATATTAATTTTCTAAATTAATGTAATTATTGAAAGGATGGTTCATCATGAAATTTGTCGTTATTATCTGTCTTCTGGCATCCGCAATTGGTTTTGCGGACGCCAATCATCTTCTTCTCACCGAGATCTGCGTTACACCTACAGGGGGTGAATTCATCGAGATATACAATCCCCTGGGCACCACCATTTCTCTCACCGACATCTATCTCTGTGACGTTTACGGTGATTCCGCAAGCGTTGAATATTTTTATCCCCAGATCGTTTCCGGACCATTGACGTATATTAGCACGGATTTCGTTGTTAAGTTCCCAAATGGCTCGTCTATCGACCCAGGAGGTGTCCAGACCATCGCAATGAACGGTGCTGATTTCACCACCGAGTATGGTATTCCTCCGGATTTCGACCTTGCCGGAACCGGCGGTACCCAGATGGCTACCCCCTACAACTGCTATATCGGCAGCTCTGCCGGTCTCACTAATGGCGACGAACTCGTGGTTTTATTCCTCTGGGATGGCGTTTACGATCTCTGTTACGATATTGATTACGCTTTCTGGGGTGATAACCTTGACCGACGAGTCGACAAGACCGGCCTATCCATCGATGGACCGGACGGAGACACGGTACCCAGCGTATATCTCAACGATACAGCCAACGCAGATCAGGATGGTATTGCAACTGGCGGTCATTCTACCGGATTTACTTTCCAGAGAGTGGACATGGATGAGGGAACCGAAATCCTCACGGGAGGAAACGGTACAACAGGCCACGATGAAACCAGCGAAAATCTCAGCGTAACCTGGCTGCAGGGTGACCCTACACCCGGTTACCTTTACACTGCTCTTGTAAGACAGACCTGGGGTGCGATCAAGTCTGTTTTCTAGCGTTGTTTGAGTGCAATTGAATTAAGGGGACATGATATTTTCATGTCCCCTTTTTCGCAGCGGAAAGAAATCTTAACTAATAGGTAATGGCAAGCCCCGCCAGTATCATGCTCCTTGAGATATCAAGAGGTATTGAGAACTGAAACAGGATGGATTCGGGGAGGTACACAAGATTCTCGTTCGGGCTGCCCGGCGGCTTCAGTTCGTACTTGCAGCCAAGACGGATACACGCGAAAAAAGTATTGTCAACAGAATCCCAGTCGTGAGAACCATCCTCCGATTCGGGGATATTGGACATATCGGGGCCGTAACCAACGTCGCTTCCGGCGAAAACCTCAAGGTCCCTGTCGAACAGGTGTCCGGCACAGAGAGACAATCTTGGAAGCATTACCTGCATCGGGATCACGTAGTTCATGTTCAGCATGGCGGATACAGCAGTTGGTTCTGCGGGATTCATAAAGTTGTACTTCACCATAGGGCCCACACCGTACCCGAAGGAAGATACTCCGAGGTCTATCCTGTCGGTTGCTCCGATGGCAAAATCCGCTGTGGGATAGGCTTCAAGGAAATCAATTCTGTTCTCTTCCGCCTCCCGCTTCGAGTCAGCGGAGAAATAGGCGGGCAGGGTAACTCCGCCTGTTATCGTGATATGGTCTTTCCCCAGAGTATGAGCGCCCTGCATGACTCCATAATAGCATGATGCAAACAGTAATGTAAAAAGCGTGATGGCAAAAATCATCCTGAGCATTTCAAGTCCTCCGTTTCAGTTGGGCTAAAGATACATTACTGATTCAAATCGGCAATGTCTCGGCCACCGTGGACTGCGGGAGATTGTTTTAGTATCACTTCAACAGAAAACGGATCTTACTGACATGGAGGATATCATGGGAAAGAAAGTCGCATTTGTGCTTAGCGGATGCGGGGTTAAGGACGGCTCTGAAATACACGAAGCTGTAGCCGCCCTCATAGCCCTGGACATGGCTGGTTACGAAATCATATACACTGCTCCTGATGTGGATCAGGCTGCCACAGTTGATCACAGCACGGAGGAAGGAGAGTCTGTAACCAGGAATGCTTTGAGGGAGGCTGCCAGAATAGCCAGGGGTAACATCAAACCCCTGTCCCATCTCAGACCGGAGGATTACGACGCAGTAGTATTTCCAGGAGGTTTCGGGGCTGCCCTCACCCTCTGTTCCTTTGCGGCAGATGGTCCCGAATGCTCTGTAAATCCTGAAGTGGAAAGTCTCATCAACGCAGCTCTCATGTCCGGAAAACCGATAGCTGCCATGTGCATCGCTCCTGTAATCCTGGCAAGGACGATCCCCGGAGCAAGGCTGACAATCGGCAGCCATCCCGAAACGGCCGCTGCGGTCAGCGCAATGGGAGCAGTTCATGTTAATTGTCCCGTGGACGAATCCGTTGTTGATGCGGAAAGAAAGCTGGTGACAACACCGGCTTATATGCTTGCGGGCGGTCCGGCGGAGGTTTTTGAAGGCGCCTTAAGTATGGTCGAAAAACTGAGTGAGCTTTTCTGACATCCCGCAATACAGAAAGAAATGCGGGGAAGCATTTTTACTTCCCCGTATTTCTTGTGAAGCTATATTCTGAACTCTAGAAGGCAGCTTTAATGTCGCCCCAGGTTGTGTTTTCAAAAGCCACCACATCACCTGGCACATAGATTATTGCCCCGGTCGGTGCAGTTATGGTCATATCATCTATCCAAGCGGCATCGCCAACTGCTGAATAAATCCGAGCCTCTATAACCAGGTTCTGCAGGCTGTCCGCAGTAGCTTCCCACGACCAGGAAGTGAGATCCCAGCCAGTTCCGGGTCCATAATCACTGTTACCTCCTGCTGACCAATAATTAATATTAAGACTATCGGGATCTGACACCCAGCGGCCCCAGATTCTGACCGAGGGTGATGACCCTGGAGTCGTATCATATCGCCAGAATTCAGCATCTACTGTATCTCCTACCTGAAGTCCCGTAATCAGAGCGACGAATGCCGCGGATGTTGCCTTACCGCTGTTTTCCTCAATATAAAGAGACTGAGAACCGCCATGGACATGTTCTGTTGATATCTGGGCTATCACGTCTATATGTTCTCCAAGAACGGTGTCCGTTCCTTCCCATCCGAATAATACCGTTTCAGCGGAGGCCATCTGTGTGACCATCAGAAGAAGCATAACTACAAATACAGATCTCATGTTTTTCCCTTTCCGTTTTGAATTTCAAAGCAAATTTCCACACATAATTAATAAGCTGTTTTGATGAAAACATCAAGCCCGATTTATGTACGATATGACGGGTATTATCTGAATGGAAACATTGAAATCAGATTGATCGGCCCTGCGAAT
>JAUXBI010000243.1 GCA_030619435.1 Syntrophaceae bacterium | reverse complement strand
GCTTCATCAAAGGTCCTGGATACAACACAAACAAGGCCTTTATTGGTAACAAGAGCGATCATTCCATCATAGGTAAGGTTAATCCCGATAATTATCTCTTCTCCATCAATGAGTTCATCCTTCGGAATCTCAAAAGAACCTTTCAATCGGATCCTGGAGTCAGAATTACCCTGAATATCATCCCCGTAAGCATAAAGTTTATTGAACCGTGGAACAAAAAACGTGTCGTCTTTATCCAGGATAACATAGGCGCCTGAGATACCAACATCCGGGTTTATGATATCAAACCAGCTAAACCCTTCCTTTTTTATCTTGGCAATATCTACAAGCCTTTTATCTTCAAAACGGGCCTTAAATACAACGCGCTGATTGCTGCACCATATTACTCTACTGCCATCGGAGTATTTCCCGCTGAAAACTATGGTTATGACGCCGGGCAGCCCTTCAAGAAATGTGAAATGGTCTTGGGGCATCATCTTGGATGGGCCAGGATAGGGAGATGATGCCTGTTGGTAAGGATTCCTGTGGCTCATGGGCCACAAAGAATCAGCCAGGAAAAGATTTTTGGGAGGTTCATGGCCATCATTAATCATGGCACAGGCAGCTTCATTTAAAATAAGACCCGACCTTTGATTATCAGCTTCGCTTACTTCGGTCAACAAATTGAAGCTTAAGCCCAGTATCACGCCAAACAGGATCAAACGGTACATTATAAAATTCCTTTTCTCAGTCATAGCAACTCTCCTCAGTGGATCTTCAGGAAATTCATGTATTGTTTGTATTTATCGCTCATGTTCTTTTTATCAATTATGCTGACAGCGATAATTGTGTCGCCTTTTTTCGCGAGCATCTTACAAGTATGCAACCCGGGTATCACAGGATGGTCCCAGACTGCCTGGGTCTCAAATGTCGGAGTCCCGTCTGCCACGCGGTTCCATCGGGTTTGAACGCATGGAAAGCGAGATACGGTTTCGTTTCATATCAACATCAATCACCGTTACCTCAACTTTCTGATTTACCTTTAGAACATCATGAGGATTGCGGACAAATTTATCGGCCAGCGCACTGATATGCACGAGTCCGTCCTGGTGAACCCCGATGTCCACAAAGGCGCCGAAATCGGTCACGTTCGTTACAACACCGGGCAGTTTCATTCCTATCTCCAGATCCGCCATTTTGCTGACGCCCTCGGTGAATGCAAAGAGTTCAAATTGCTCACGCGGGTCACGGCCTGGTTTGGCGAGTTCACTCATTATATCCGTGAGAGTAGGTATGCCTGTGGTATCGCTTACATAGTTTTCCAGTATGATCTTTTTACGCAGATCAGGGCTGGTCATCAGGTCAGAAATATTACATTCAAGATCGTTCGCCATAGCTTCAACAACAGGGTAGCTTTCGGGATGGACTGCCGAAGCATCGAGGAGGTTCTCCGCGCCGTGGATTCTCAGGAAACCGGCCGCTTGCACAAAGGTTTTTGCACCCATTCCCGGAACCTTCATCAGTTCGGAGCGCGAGAAGAATGCCCCCTTTTCATTACGGCAGGAGATTATATTACCGGCCAGTTTTCCTGAGAGGCCTGACACATAGCTCAAGAGTTGTTTGCTCGCGGTATTTACCTCTACGCCAACCGCGTTTACGCAACTTGTCACAATATCATCCAGAGATTTTTTCAGGGCTTTCTGGTCCACGTCATGCTGGTACTGCCCAACACCTATGGCCTTGGGGTCGATCTTTACCAGCTCTGACAGGGGGTCCATAAGGCGTCTCCCGATTGACACGGCGCCACGAACGGTCAAATCATAATCGGGGAATTCCTCGCGGGCAACTTCGGAGGCGGAATATACGGACGCGCCGCTTTCACTGACCATAATAACGGCGATATTTCCGCCGAAGTCTATACCCCTGCAGAACTCTTCCGTCTCGCGCCCGCCTGTGCCGTTACCGATGGCGATGACTTCGAGCCCGTAGCTCTCCACTAGTTTCTTTAATGTCTCTTCCGATTCTTTCACGCGGCCGCGCGGCTTGAGCGGGAAGATCGTATCGTTGTGCAGAAGCTTTCCCTGTGGGTCAAGGCAGACAACCTTGCACCCGGTACGCAAGCCGGGATCAATGGCAAGGACTCTCTTTTGGCCAAGCGGAGATGTAAGGAGCAGATTTCTGATGTTCTGCGCGAACACCCTGATCGCCTCTCCGTCCGCCCTGTTTTTGCTTTCAAGGCGAGTCTCCGTTTCCATAGAGGGAGAAAGAAGACGCTTGTAACTGTCTCTCACCGCGAGGCGCATCTCCTGTGAAGCGGGATTATCGCCCTTTACAAAATGGCGTTCCAGGATGTCGATAGTTTTTTCCTCATCCGGGAACACGCGGAAGATGAGAAATCCCTCGGCAGCACCGCGGCGGATAGCCAGAACACGGTGCGATGGAGCCTTGGCCACGGGTTCTTCCCATTCAAAATAATCCCTGTATTTTGCCCCCTCTTCTTCTTTGTTCCTGGCAACCTTTGAATGGATGACGGCCTTCTTGGCGAAAAGCGCCCGCAGGGCAGCTCTAACCTTCGCGTCTTCGTTTATCCACTCCGCAATGATATCACGTGCGCCGGCAAGCGCGTCTTCG
>JAUXBI010000087.1 GCA_030619435.1 Syntrophaceae bacterium | reverse complement strand
CCCCTCCAGGGGTCATGGATGCCCTGTTCTCTTCGGCCTTGATTTCTTTAAGAATTCCTAAAATCATTGCATTCTCCTTTAGAATGGATCAGTTGGTATCTGTTACCAGAATACGGATTCTTCTATTGCCTTTAAGAGTCTTTTTATATCTTCAGGATAAATGTCGCCAATGTTTCCGATCCTGAACGTATCGAGCTTTGTCACTTTGCCCGGGTAGATAACGAAACCTTTCTCTTTCAGTTTGTCATAGAATTTCTTAAAGCTATACTTTTCACTTTCGGGGCTGTAGAAGGACGTAATAATCGGTGACTGGAACTTGTCGGGCAGAAGAGTTTTGAAACCAAGCTTTCTCATTCCTTCGACCAGGATCCTCTGGCTGGTGCTGTATCGCTCGTGCCTCTTTTCAATTCCTCCTTCTTCTTCCAGTTCCAGCATTGCCTGGTAAAAGGCCCTTACAACGTGAGTGGGAGAAGTGTACCGCCACTTGCCTCCGTCCGCTTCCATCATCTGCCACTGGTCATAGAGATCAAGGGAGAGAGAGCGGGCGTACCCCTTTATCTTCGTCATTTCCTCTTTCCTGGCGATGATAAAACCAAAGCCCGGAACTCCCTGGATACATTTGTTTGAGCTTCCAACGCAGTAGTCGATGTTCAACTCGGAAATATCCATGGGGATTCCACCGAAACTACTTATGGTGTCGGTAAAATATACCCTCCCGTACTTTTTTACTATCTCGCCTATCTTATCTATGGGATTGATCATGCCCGTAGTCGTTTCACAGTGAACAACGGCAACGTGAGTTATATCCCTGTCTTCCTTCAGGGTTAACTCAAGCTTTTCCAGGTCGGGCTTTGCCAGTTCCCCGCTGTTATGAACGACGGTGTTTATATTGAGACTTTTAGAGATCAGGGCGATCCTGTCTCCGTAGGCACCGTTTGCGAGAACAAGAAGCTTGCCCTCGGGAGGGATTATGGAACCGATAATCGATTCAACGGAAAAGGTGCCGCTACCCTGCATAAGAGTGATTGTGTATTCTTCAGTTTTCTTCGTGGCCAGTGCGAGGAGCTTTGTCCGCAAATCTTCCACCAGGGTCTTGTAATCATCGTCCCAGGTGCACCAGTCTCTCAGCATAACGGCCTTTACCGTTTTGCTCGTCGACAATGGTCCCGGTGTCAAAAGTAAATAGGGATTATCTGGTATGTATTTTGTATTCATTGTATCCATGGCACGCCTCCTTGATTTGGTATTTCTACTGATACTGTAGTTAATACACCGACTCTCACTGTGGGTGGTTATTGGAACTTATTTATTACACACCACATGATGCCGGATTAACCCTAAAAGATAATGAGCGATTGTGACTGCTTTTTTATGGTATGAAATCATATATCTGTAGAAATATAAGTCAAACTAATAATAATCATGGCTATAATAACTATATGTTATTATGACAATCTACAGATTTACTGTTTACTCTCGGGTATAAGCCAAACAGCGGAGATGCCCAGCGCCGCCAGAAAACTAAGCAGAAAAAAGACGGATGTATATGATCCGAAGGTGTCGATGAGAATACCTGTTAGAAACATGGCGCACATGCTCCCCAGATGTCCCCCTGCCTCAAGAAAGCCGGACGCAGTTCCTGTGAGATCTGGTGAAAGTATGTCTAGCTCCAGCGCGAAGAAAAGAGTCCCTATGGTCTGGTCGAAGAAACCGACGCCTGCTATGAGCATGAGTACGATAATTAAGTGGTCGGAAAGGGCCAGAAGAGCGGTGAATATGAGGATCATGAATAATCCCATCAGGATAACGGGTTTCCTTCTCCCATTGAAGGTAATATCCGACAGATGGCCGCCCAGGGGTCGCGCTATTATGCCCATAAGGGGATAGATGCTCGCGCAGAGACCGGCCGAAACGACACTGAGACCGTGGAATTCGTAGAGATACAAGGGGAGCCATATGAGGTTGCAGTAAGTTATATAGCTCAGACAGAAAAATCCCAGACAGGCCATTCTCGTGGGTCCATTTGAGATGACGGCAAAAAGCCTGTTTTTTCTTTGTAAAGATACACCGCTTGGTCCCTCGCCGGGGTTATGCCCCTCGATAAGTATGCCGGAGCCATCAGGATGATCGGTTACAAGAAGACGGAAAATAACAAGGCCGGGAACCATGATAAGGGGCGATATTATGAATACGATTCTCCAATCGAATCTGTGGCCAACATAACCTGAAAGCAGATAGGCAAGAACGGTGAAAACGGATGTACAGGTGCAGAATATTCCAAGTGCACGCCCTCTTTCAGAAGCGGGGAACCAGTTGTTGAGGAGTTTTATGCTTGGACTGAAACCACCACCCTGTCCAAGACCGTTGACGCTCTGGAGGCCTATGAGGAATCCGAGTCCTGTTCCGGCGCTGAAGAGTGCATTCGCTATGGATGACAAAAATCCCCCGGCGACGATAATCTTTCTGGGACCGAAAATGTCGCTTAGATAACCCGCGGGGAGTTGGGCTATGGTGTAGAAGGCAAAAAAAGCGGTGCTGATAAGACCAACCTGGGTGTGCGTAAGATGCAGGTCCTTCATTATTAAGGGAATAACCGGCGCCAGGTTAAGCCTGTTCAGGTAATAGCACCCGTAAACGAGCCAAAGAGCAACCAGTACCTTGTAACGGGGATAATATTGAAGTTTTGGGAACATCTATATTTCCGTATAAATAAACTAGGCCTGTAGAGCTGAAAATCCCATTAAATCAATGTGGCGGCAAAAACCGATTCCGGCATCTCACAAAGAACGGAACGTTTTGGCATTTTTAGTTGTCTGAGTCCAACAGGCGAAGCAATTCGCTGGAGGCACCCAGAATTGTATCATATATTCCATGGGCTCCAGAAAAATCACCGTCCATTGTCAGCCTGTTGGGGACTACTATGCATCTGATCCCGGCCGCGATTGCAGCCCTGAGGCCACGTTCCGAATCCTCCACGATGATGCAGCACTCTTTTTTGAAACCGTTTTTTCTAATCGCGGTGAGAAAGGGATCGGGGTCCGGTTTGGAACGTTCATAGTCTTCCCGGGTCAACACGAAATCAAAATATGGCAAGAGTCCCGTGGCGGCATGAATAATGTCAAAGTGTTCCCTCCGGGAACTCGTTACCACGCCCATGGATACCCTGCCCTGTAACATGCGGAGTGTATGCTCAACACCATCTATCGGCCGAACACCGCTTCGCAGCAGGTTGCCATAGAGAAGATTGCGTCTCTGTCGGAGGCGAGAAATCTTCTCTACAGCTATGCCCTTTTCGGCGGTAAGGTCGAAGGAGCTGCGACCCTGTTTCAGGGAAATTGTCTTGAACAGCTCCTCGGTCAGTTCAACTCCTGTTTCGGAGAGAACCTCTTTCGTTGACTCATAGTATAGTCTTTCCGTATCGACAAGGACGCCGTCGTTGTCCCACAGAATCGCTTCCAGCATGTGTAAACAACCGTTGCCTTCCTTAACCTCTGCCCCACTTTTTCAGGTAACTGCCTAAAAGTTCCTCCTCAGTGGGAACATGATAGTTCTCAATTGGCTGAGCGAGATTAGTATAATTCAGGAAGTGCCGCCAGTTCACGTTAGTGCTGGAGATGTTGCCGGCCCATGTGCCACACCCGAGGGTATCGGTAAATGGATTGCCGCTGAACCAGGCGCCGCTGTTTGCCGCCCCGTGAGGCATATTGCAGCAGACTCTTCCCACGTTTGCCTTGATGGCGAGTTCCATCATCCTGTCCTGACTGGTGGAATGAATCGCAATCGAATGCCCCTCACCTGAGAACTTGTGCATCTTTTTCGCCCGTTCCACCATCTCGCTGAAATCCGCCCATTTCCATATAGTAAGAACGAGGGATATCTTTTCGCCCGAGAATCTGTCATCAGGACCAATCTTTTCTCCCATAACCATAAGACACCGTGTACCATCCGGGATATCAATATCAGACATCTTTGCAGGATACTCGACTGGTCTTGCTACACAATCGCGGTTCAATACTGTTCCATCCGGCCACATCCATTTCCGAAGCCTTTCGCGCTCTTCAGAGGCACAGAGATAGCCGCCCTCTTCTTTGAGATACTCCATCATCTCGTCAAAAACACTCTCTTCAATGGCAACGGCGTTTTCCGATGAACAGGACGCTGCATTGTTCGCACATTTCGACATCATTATCTTGTTGGCGGCGGCCTTGAGATCGGCCGTGGAATCAACAATCGAAATGACATTACCCGCGCCGACCGTTTGGGCCGGTTTGCCCGCCTCATAGACAACCTTGATCAGTGCCGCTCCGCCTGTGGCAACCGCATAGTCGCAACTTGCCATGAGTTCCTGCGTCTTCTCGTTGGTAGGATGCTTAATGCACTGCATCAGGTCCTCAGGGGCGCCAATCTTTTTCAGGGCCTTCCTGCCGAGTTCGACAGTCTTGTATGAACTCTGCGGTGTCCTGGGATGGGGAGACACGATCTGGGCGTTTCTCGTTTTCAACATACTGAGACCGAGGGCGCAGATTGTGGATTCGGGGTTCGTGCAGGGTACGACGTTCGCGATTACACCGATGGGCTTGGCCAGGATTTTGAGATTTTTTTCAGGTATATCTTCGACTACGCCACAGGTCTTTACGCCTTTCTGGTCCCAGAGCGTGCCGAGACATTTGTCCTTTATCTTGTTTACCTTGTCCTCATAGCGGCCGATTCCGGATTCATCGACAGAAAGGCGCGCGAGGAGTTTCCTGTTCTCCTCCTTCTGCCATTCCCAGGCTGCCGCCTGGCACATCTCGTCGACCTTTTCCTGTGGCCAGAACTCAACAATTTCAAAGGCCTTTCGCGCTTTTTCATACATCTCTTGAATATTGTCTTCCATGACTTTACATTTAACCTCTCTTTCTTCTTAAATAAATTTAATATTTTTCACAGTAGATCAAGACACTCACTTTGTTATGGGAAGCGTAAATCCCATTTTTCTAAAGGCCTCCTTTGCTACTACAAAAAAGTCTTCAATATCCCTGTGCGTAATCTGACCAAGATTACATACCCTGAAAGTCTTCAGCCCGAATATTTTCCCGGGATAAATTGTAAAATCCCGTTCATAACAGTAATCGTGCAGTTTGAAGAAATCGAACTTAGGATCTTCCGGCGCATTTATTGTAACAACCAGCCGGCTCTGAATTCCCTTATCGATAACATAGCTCAGGCCTATCTCTTCTATCCCCTTATGGATTGCTTCCCAGCATTTGGTTAAGCGCTCCCAGCGGGCCTGTTCTCCCTCTTTCCAGTACTCTTTAATGGCCTGCCTCAAGGCATATATGGTTTGGACAGGGGGCGTAAAATGCATCTCTCCAACCCTTTCAAGAAAATCATACTGCATATAGAGGTTGCAGTAATATGATCTCTTTGGATAATTTTTGGATTTTTCTATTTCTTTTATATTGCCAACAGTCCATGAAACACCGGCCATGGCCGCAAGACCCTTTTGTCCGGAAGCCATTAAAAAATCAACATTCTCCTCTTCCATATTCAGCGGAATCAGACCATAAGTTGAGATCGTGTCGACCACAAAAATACAGTCATTGTCATGGGCAATCTTCCCGATATCCCTGATCGGGTTCAGGACTCCCGTACCCGTCTCATGGTGGACGGTAGCCACCACGGCAATGTCTTTATCTTTCTCCAGAGTCTCTTTCACCACATTCAGATTGGCCAAACCGGTCGTTGGAAATTCAAGATTAACGCATGGAATATTGTAATAGCCGGCTATCTCCACCATTCTTGAACTGTACGCACCGTTGTTCACCACGCATATCTTCTTGTTTGCCGGAATAAGAGAATTTACGCAGACATCCTGAATAATTGTACCCGACCCGGCAAAAACAACAGCTGTGTATTTTGAGGGGTCGCCATGAACGATTTTCACAAGATCTTCCCTGATCTCATTCATCACCTCGACAAATTCCTTTTCCCTGGGGCAGATATCAGGGACAACCTGTGCGTATTTCACTGTGTCGCTGGTAGTGGCAGGTCCAGGATTTAACAGGACATTTCTCTTTACATGTTTGACAACTTCCATCTCTGTTTCTCCCTTCTTCTTGGATTTGCACCTTTCTCCAGATTGGAAATTTTGTAAAAAAATCCCTACTCATGACACATTGCCAGAGCGATATTGCAGTCCGTAGCAGAAAAACCTACTTTCTTTCCTGTTTTTTCATGTAGTCAAGAGGATCAACGATATCTTCAACGATTCGCCAGCCGGTTCCATACATCTTCTGCTTTTCTTCGAAGCCCTTTTTCCACTCCTCGGGCGTCTTGTACTCCGCCGCGGCGACAAACTCCTTCCTTTCTTTCAGGGAAGGCACCGGCTGATCTTCGGGGCCATCATAAAATTCTTTGGGCGTCAGGGCCTCCCCGAATCTCTGCAACGGTTCCCTTTCCACTTCTTCACACCAATGCGCACCCGCAGTAAATGCTCGTGTAATGGCTATAATTATCCATGTAGCATCGGACGAGAATCCCAGATCCATCATAGTAGCCCCAAGAGCGCCAAGCATATCGAGATCTACGGGTTTACCGCTGATGTTCTGAGCCGCTTTCACAATCTCTCTGGTAAATGTAACATATTTTCCAGCCACACCGAGCTTCTCGGCACGGGCAAATGTACGCTTGGCGGCAGGATCTTTCAGCATCAGTTCGGAGACGCCGAGATGGATAGCATCAAGATTCTCTTTTACCAACACTTCAGCGATTTCTGCCATCGTTTTGCCCTGTTTCTCCGCCAGATCAAGATATTCGTCGAGCATCTGGCCAAAGGCATCAAACGCCCCGTATGAATGCCCAAAGGCCAGAATAGAAGCGCCACATGCCTGGGTCAGCAGGGTTTTACTGCTTCCCACAATCCTCGATATGGCAGCCGGGGACGACAGACCATCTTCCAGGGAAAGAACCATCAGGTAATTCAGCATCGCCACTTCCTCAAGCAGAGGAATTCTTGCCTGAAAGTCAATGAAGATAATATCGGGAAGCCCGTATCCTGCTTCAACCAGTTCGGTGGTGTCATAGCCCCTGGTAACAATCCGGTGAACATTTTTATAGGCAACTTCAGAAACCCATCTGAAAGGCTCCCTCTTGGTGTCCGGCTCTACAGTGCCATACTCCCTGTTTTCGTAATCATAACATAGTCTTGGATCATCTAAATTACCTATAATACCCATTTTTTGTATTCTCCTTCCTCTTTCTGCTT
>JAUXBI010000204.1 GCA_030619435.1 Syntrophaceae bacterium | reverse complement strand
GATATAAATTTGACCATGGAGTGGGACTTGCCGCCGCGCAGACCGTTCTGTTAAGATAAAATCTCAGAGTCTGTCAGGAAAAAGCGAGAAGCCTCCCGGCTATCCGACATAAAAATGCAGGCACGGCCTTTATACTTCTTAAACGCCGTAGCCTGCACGTTCGATTGCCTGCTTTACTTTTTCAATGTTGTCTGCGTTTTCTATCTCAAATTTCACCGTTTTTTCGTCCAGGTGAACATCTATATTCGATGTCCCGGCGACCGATTCGACAGCCTTTTTGACCGTACCCGCGCAATGCATGCAGGTCATACCCTGAACAGACAGACTTATCTTATTGTCTCTCACGTCTCTTTCTCCTTTTACCCTGTCAAGAATCCTGATTTTCAGATAATACCATCCGATCATCATGGCCAGTATGACGGACCCGCCTGCCTTCAGCCATGCAGGCAGTATTTCATGATTATGAAGGATTATGACGTTTTGAAACCCGAAATGCGCTGTAAAGATGTTAAGCAGGTATCCCAGCAAGAGACTGATAAGGGCAATGGCCGACAGATAAACTACGGTGGATTTTTTGCCAAGAACTTTAAAGACCGTCAAAATAGTCATGGCATTCGTCGCGGGACCCGTCAGGAGAAAAACCAGGGCAGCGCCCGGGGAGAGGCCCTTCATTATAAGAGAGGCGGCGACAGGTGTGGATGCCGCGGCACATACGTAGACAGGGATTCCGACAACCAGCATTAAAAGCATGGACAGAAAATCACTGCCAAGCTGTTTTTCAAAAAATCCGTCAGGTATCAGAGCGGATATAATGCCCGCGGCAATTATACCCGCCAGAAGTGCGTTTGCAAGGGAGCCGAGTAGGTCATATTCAATATAGCCGGGAATTGATTTGAGCCGCTTGTAATAACTTTCCCGCGGAACTGCGTCATCCCGCAGGACAATCTCCGGTTGATCAGGCCCGTTCCTGCCAAGAATATTAACCATGATACCGGCAGCCAACGCGGTGACCAGTGATGCGACAATGCGGAAAAGAGCGAACACCCATCCGAGAAGGGAATAGGTAATCATGAAACTGTCCGCGCCAACTTGCGGTGTCGCGATTAGAAATGATATGGTAGAGCCCTTTGACGCGCCGCTTTTTCTGAGGGAAGCCGCAACCGGCACAACGCCACATGAACATAGGGGGAGGGGTATGCCGGATATCGTTGACTTTATGACAGAACGAAAGGAGTCGCGCCCCAGGTGACGACGAATAACGGACTCCGGAAAGAAAACGTAAAGTATCCCGGCAACAATAAACCCGAACAGCAGATAAATTGATATCTCATTGAAAAAGAACAGAATCTCTTTTGATACATGCGCCACAAAACTCATGCGTTTTGCCTCTCATTTGCCGGAGGCAGCAATCCATTTCAGGCATTATCCTTAGCAGCCGCTGCAGCTTCCTCCGCATGAACCGCCGGACAGGCTGGAGGTAATGGAAAACCCTGAGCCTCTGTCCGTAGTAATGAAATCTATGTTTACAGGCTTCACCTATATTTTTTACTCTTGAGTAGACCTTCTAACGAGCTCCATATAATATTCTATAATACCGCCAACAATGCAGTAGCAAACGCGAGGGCCATCAATCTCTCCATGTATCCATCCTGTTTCTTTCAATACTTTAAGATGCTGGGAAACGCTTGACTGCGCCAGAGGAAGGGCACCGACAATGTCACCGCAGATACATCTCTCTTCCAGAGGGGTATGGTTCAGGATACGAATAATCTCCACCCGAGCGGGATGTGCAAGCCCTTTGGATAATTCTGACAGCATTCTTTTACACGTCTCGGTATCTGTTTTTCCAAGAACCCGAATGTCTATCGAAAGAGGCTTACATGTACGATTATCAACTTTCACTGGCAATTTCCCTCCTTAACACTCTTTCACGCACCCTGAATCGGACGAAACCGCGATGGCCCCGTATTCTTTTCTGACCATATCCTCGATCTTTTTGTCGGAATGTTTCATTGCATTCACCTCGTATTATCGTTTATCGTAGATGTACGATAATATAAGGGTAATAGGTCGGTCTGTCAAATGGCTTTTTAATCAATAACTGACAAGTGCCACGACACAGGTTACACGCCGTTATCAGTAATAGAATCATCAATCGGGTTAACTCTGACTGAAATAGATCTTTCCAGCGGGTTCTACCAAACATCTCATATACAAATGGGCTCCGATATGGTACGAACTCTCTTCTTTTTTACGCTGATGGAAGGGGTCTATGTCGGAGCAGGAACAGTTGAAAACATACAGCGCGCTGGTCGCGACGACTGTCTTCTGGGGACTTTCCTTTGTAGCCACCAAGGTGGCTCTTGAAAGTATCCCTACCTTTACGCTCATCTTCGCCCGGTTTATGCTGGCATTCCTTTTTTTTGCCGCCATAATGATTCGTCATGGCGTACCATCCTTAACGCCAAAAGACCACGTGAAGCTCTTTCTTATGGCCATTTTCCATCCGGGCATCTACTTTCTCTGCGAAACCCAGGGGCTCCTGTACACCTCGGCGGCCAAGGTATCGCTTATTATTGCTACCATTCCCATAGCAGTCATGATCCTCTCGGCAATCGTACTGAAGGAGAAAACGAATCGTCTGGGTATTATCGGCGTCTTTTTCTCTCTTGTGGGAATAGCCATCCTGGTCACGGGCGATCCCGATTTTAACCGGGGTCTGGAGGGATCACTGAAGGGGGATCTCATCGTTTTTGGGGCGGTGCTCTCGGCGGCTTTTTATATTGTGAGTGCCAGGGATCTCGGCAGGCGGTATTCCTCACGGGCGATTACCAGTATGCAGTGTTTCTACGGCGCTCTGTTCTTCGCACCCGCCCTCTTTCTGGATATTCCAGCTCTCTCCTGGGCGGCGATCAGCACGCGCTCCCTTGTAGCACTATTGTACCTGACGGTTTTTGCCACGGTGGCAGCCTTCTTCTGTTACAACTTCGCACTCACCAAGATACCAGCCTCGCGGGCTGCTATCTTCATAAACGGCATTCCCGTGGTAACGGCCCTGGGCGCCTGGATTATTCTGGGTGAGCGTCTGACCCTGCTCCAGGGGGCGGGCGGGGCCCTGGTGCTCGCCTCTGTCTTCATCACCAATCTTATGAGCAGAAGCAGGGCTGCTCTCTCCACTAAGTGAAGCTCCCCCGTAGCAGTGGGCGAGACTCAACGATTGAAGCATTTTGGATATTGATTCCAACTCTCTATTTTTAACCGTGAACGATCATACCTGACAATCTAATTTAAAAATGAAATAAAATGAAAAACTGATTATCAACATGAATAAAATGAAAAACATTGAAAACCCAAACTGATTTATAACCCAACTGCTAGCAAGTGGAAAAACAACCGGAAGGACGCTCCCTGCTCCGACTATTCCTGTATAT
>JAUXBI010000011.1 GCA_030619435.1 Syntrophaceae bacterium | reverse complement strand
TCTTTGCAACATGCTCACCGTTACTCTTTGCCATGACGCCTTTTTCGATATAGATGTTGTCCTCCATGCCCACTCGAACACTTCCGCCAAGCAGAATGGACTGAGTGCATATGGGAAACTGCATGCGACCGGCCACGCAAACCGAGAATTCAAAATCTTTTATAAGAGACTTGGCATAGTTAACCAGAAACATCAGGTTATCAGGAGTCGCGGTTATTCCGCCGAGGATACCCATCACGAACTGTATATAAACAGGGGACTTTACATAGCCGTTGTTTATCATGAAAGCCACGTTATTTACCATTCCTGCATCGTAAACCTCAAACTCAGCTTTAGTGCCTCTCTCGTTAAAAATAGCTGATATTTCTTTCAGGGACTTAAACGTATTGGCAAAGATAAAGTCTTCTGTGAAAGAGAGGTACTCCTTTTCCCACTCGTATTTGAATTCTTTAAACTTATTTACAGCAGGAAAGAGCCCAAAATTCATTGAACCCGCGTTGAAGGAACCAAGCTCCGGTTCAAATGCCATTACGCCGGATACACGCTGCTCTACAGTCATTCCGGGCGCGCCACCCGTCGTTATACCTACAACGACATCACATCTGTTCTTGATATCCGTGATTACCTCTTCATATAACTCAATATCAGAGACAGGTCTTCCTGTTTCCGGGTCTCGAACGTGAATATGGACAACGGCAGCCCCTGCCTCATACGATCTCACCGCCTCATCAGCTATCTCTTTCGGCGTTATAGGTAAATAAGGTGTAAAGGTTGGTGTATGAAGTGACCCTGTTACAGCCGCAGTTACTATTACTTTTTCTTTCAAAGCTAATTCTCCTTTAATTTCAACATAACGAAAGTTTTCTTGCCTTTCCAAAAAGCATAATGTCTTTCGTCTTGGCGACACCCTTTTCTAACGTGGATATTGCCTCCCGCCACATAGCATGCTGAAGACGATCTCCAGGGAAACGGGGTATGTCCTTCAGACACGGGCAGGTTCTTTAACTATCGTTCAAGATCATTAGACAAACGACTTCCTGATCACCATAAGGCACTCCATTGTGAGGTATATTCCCGTCGAAATATATGCAATCCCCCTCTTCAATAATAAGTATTTTGTCTCCATAGTGGAATTTCATGGTTCCCTGAAGAACGAAAAGCATCTCTTCGCTGTTATGCTGGAAGCGGAGTTTTTCCTTGGCGTTGAGGGGCACGTTCAGGATAAAAGGCTGCATGCAGCGGTTGGGATAGTTATAGGCAATTGATTTATAAGAATAGCCGAACGTTGTTCCTTGACCGACAATGTCAATTCTTTCGTTTTTTTTCACAAAGGAAATAGATGTTTTGTGTGCGGATTCCCCTAGAAGGGCAGACATTGTTACTCCTAATGCTTTCCCTATCTGGGTGAGTGTGCCGACAGGCGGGGCAGTGTCAGATTTTTCCAGTTTGGAGAGATATCCCTTAGAGTAACCGATCGCATCCGATACGTCTTGCAACGTCAGGTTCCTGGCTTTCCGATATCTGCGTATATTCTTCCCGATTTCCGATTCTTTGATCATTTTACGGCACCTCGAATTAAGCGTTTCGTGTCAACAGTCTATGGAGTTTCCCCTGCCCTTGGAGTGTATTATATTAGTAAACAAAAGTCCCCTTTTTGGAAACAAGTACATGAATGACGAATTCCTGTCAAGCACTTTTTGGCATGTGTAATTTAAGAATTAACGATTTGTTGCCCTGATTAGTTTTTAAAAAGTGTGGCCTATGATATTTTCGCGCGAATCCCGATGAATCGTTATAAATGTATACTATATAGGCAGTTACGTCATGAATCCATGGCTTTTTTAACTTAATAAATTGTCCCATAGGAACATAAAACCCGTTGATATTGCGTTTCTGATAATGCTCTGAAAAATTAACTCCGAAAGAGGGCAGAACTGGAATATGCAAACCATTAAAGTTTCCTTTTGGCTTGATTACTGAATTTGATTGTGCTAACAGCATCCGCGGGATTGTAATTAGAAAACGGATGTTAACAGGTGTATCAGCATAGACTATGCGAAGGAGGTAAGGGCAGGTGGAGGTTTTAGAGCAGGGCATTGGAAAACTGTTTACAGATCCCGATGCCGATAAGGCACGGGAGTTTTTCAGGAAGAAGTCCCGCAGGATGGAGAATAAGTTGATGACGCTGAAGGATGCCATCGCGAAATACGTGCATGACGGCGATTATCTTGCCATCGGCGGATTTGGAGCCATCAGGACCCCTATTGCCGCCTGCCATGAAATAGTGCGGCAGGGAAGGAAGAAGCTCGCTTTCTGCGGCCATACCTCAACGCACGATTTCCAGATTCTGGCTGCGGGGAAATGCTTTAACCGGGTGGATATTGCCTACATAATAGGGCTTGAGGCCCGTGGTCTTTCAGCGGTTGCGCGAAAGTACATGGAAAGCGGAGAAGTTGAAGTCACCGAATGGACAAATTACTGCCTCTCTGCCCGTATGAAGGCTGCCGCTATGGGCGTATCTTTTGTACCTATAAGAAATATTATGGGTACAGACACATTCAAATACAGTGGTGCAAAAAAGATCAAATGTCCCTTCACGGGTCAGTACTATGTGCTCATGCCTGCTCTGTATCCCGATGTCTCAGTCATACACGTTCATGAAGCAGATATTTATGGCAACAGCAGAATCAGGGGGATTACGATCTCCGATCTTGACCTGGCCAGGGCATCAAAGCATCTCATCATAACGGCGGAAAGGATTGTCTCAACGGAAACATTCCGGAATGAACCTACCTATACGTCGATTCCCTTCTACCTGGCGGATGCCGTTTGTGAAGTTCCCTTCGGAAGTTATCCCGGCAATATGCCCTATGAGTATTTCTCAGATGAGGAACATCTCAGGGAATGGCTGCATACAGAAAAAGACGCCGAGGCCTTTGAACAGTTTCTGGAGGAGAATATCTACAGCTGTGAAACTCACTTTGACTACATTCGAAAGAATGGAGGCATTGAGAAAATGTGGAAACTCAGGGCAAAAGAACTCATGGTTAATAACGACACAGAGTAACAGATCTCTATCGCGCGAAGGAGGAAATAACGCTAATGGCTGACTATAGTGCAATGGAAATGATGATATGCAGCGCCGCCCGGGAGCTTGAAGACGGTTCGACGGTAGGTGTCGGCACTGGAGCTCCATGTGCTGCCGCGATGCTTGCACAAAAGACCGGTTCCCCCAATTTGACGATTATGTTTGAGGCAGGCGGTATAGCGCCTCTGCTTCCGGAGATGCCCATTTCCGTGGGTGATTCAAGGACTACCTGGAAGGCCGTTATGGCCAGTGGAATGTGTGAGATTATGGAAACCGCGTGCCGCGGCATGCTCGACTACACATTTCTGGGCGGCGCCCAGATAGATATGTACGGGAATCTGAACTCAACCCGTATCGGTGATGACCACCAGAAACCGAAAGTCAGGTTTCCGGGAAGCGGCGGGGCGAACGATTTTGGGTCCTTTGCCTGGAGGATGATGGTAATGACGCCTCAGGACGCGAAGAGATTTGTGGAGAGAGTTTCATATATCACCACCCCAGGTTGGCTCGAGGGCGGCAATTCAAGAGCGAAATCCGGTCTGCCGCTTAATGCGGGTCCCTACAAGATAATAACAAACATGGCCGTGATGGACTTTGAGCCCGAATCCAAGCGTATGAGGATTATTTCCATTAATCACGGTTATTCAGAAAAGGATGTTCTCGATAATTGCGGATTTGAACTCCTCAAGGCGCCCAAGATAAGCGAGACATCTCCGCCTGCTGATGAAGAGCTTCGCATACTCCGTGATGAAGTCGATCCTCTTAAACTCGTTATCGGACGTTAAATCAAAGGGGTTTAGTTCCATAATTCTATGAACTAAACAGCGAGCGCGTTCCCCTGCCTTTCTGTACATCCCGGAATTCACGCAGTTTCCAGGCAACTTACGTAAATTATTTTACATTGTAATGCCGCAAAGCTACACAGTGGAGCATTCTCGGGCAGCCGCCAGTTGTATTGAGAAGAAAGGGTTGCCATTTTTTGTTTTATGTTTATCTTAGGGGAGACACAGGAACGAAAAAGATGGTATTGACTTTTTGAGGAATAGGCAGGATAGAGCACTGGAATTTTCGAAGTTCAAAAATCAAGGAGAAAAGGAATGTTAGTAATAGAAGACCTGCAGGTTAAAATCGGCAACAAAAAGGTTCTCAAGCATGTGAATCTAGAAATCCAGCCCGGGGAGACCCAGATCCTGTTTGGTCCGAATGGATCTGGAAAAACATCTCTCCTGATGACGATAATGGGTTATCCACAGTACAAGGTTACCGGGGGCAGGATCCTGTTCAAGGGTGAAGATATTACGCATATGACGATTGATGAGAGGGCGCGTCTCGGTATAGGAATCTCCTACCAGCGTCCGCCCAGCATACAGGGGTTGAAAACGCGGCGGATGGTCCAGGTATGTGCGAATGGAGATGTCGATGTCGATACACTGGCTGACAGGATGAATTTCAGAGAGTTTCTTGAGCGTGACATCAATGTGGGTTTTTCCGGTGGTGAGATCAAACGCTCCGAGCTTCTGCAGTTGATGGCCCAGGATACCGATCTGACGCTTTTTGACGAACCTGAATCAGGAGTTGATCTTGAAAACATCTCCCTTATAGGCAACACGATAAACCATCTGTTGCAACGGGTTAACGAATCACAGCACTGCAAAACTGTAAAACATGCAGGCAGAGAACGGTCAAAGATGGGTCTGATCATAACACACACAGGATTTATCCTCGATTATGTGACGGCGGACAAGGGGCTGGTTCTTTATGACGGCATGGTGGCAGGCAGGGGCAACCCGGTGGAAATATTCAAGCAGATAAAGAAGGTGGGATACATGGAGTGTGCACGATGCGCAGCTTAGATGATATGGCCTATAAGGCTAAAGACAAAAAGGCGGCAATTGGACCGGACATTGATCTGGACAGCTATTCTCTCGAGTCCGCAACGCATGCCAATGTTAAAAATTTGAAGACTATACCTAAAGAGGATAGAGAAAGAATGACCCTTGCCGGTCTGGATGCCAGCGAGAAGGAGCGTGCCGGTACGTATGTTCAGAGGGATGCCACAGCTGTTCATTCCGGTTCAAATGTGGATGGCATGGAGATAATACCTATCAAAAAGGCTCTTGAAGAAATAGACTGGATAAGAGATTACTACTGGAAACTGGCGTCTGTGGATACGGACAAATATACGGCACGTGCCCGTCTTGATCTGCAGGACGGCTATGTGATACGAGCGCTTCCCGGCAAAAAGATAACACTTCCGGCGCAAGCATGTCTCTACCTTGAAAAAGAGGGTTTCAATCAGAATGTGCATAATATCATTATAGCCGAGGAGGGGTCGGAACTGCACATAATATCCGGTTGCGCGAGTGCTTCTCACGTGACGCGGGGTTTGCACGTGGGGATCTCGGAATTTTATGTGAAGAAGGACGCCAAACTGAGCTTTACCATGATTCATCACTGGGCGGAGGACGTGGTAGTACGGCCCAGATCTGTGGGAATAGTCGAAAAGGGCGGCCTCTTCCTCAGCAACTATATCTCCATGAAACCGGTAAAGTCTGTTCAGTCGTATCCGACGATATATCTCGTGGGGAAAGGGGCGGTTGCCCGTTCCTACAGTCTGCTTGTTGGAAGCCCCGGTTCGGAACTGGATGTTGGTGGACGTATTTATCTCCAGGCAAAGGATACGCGCGCGGAAATTATCGCGCGGGCCATTACCAATGGGGGTAATATTATGTCCCGAGGGGATATTATAGGAGAGGTGCCGGGGGTAAGAGGACACCTGGAATGTCACGGCCTTATCCTTAATGGCGGTATTATGCAGGCAATTCCCGAATTGAAAGGTTTGGTTGACGGAGTGGAACTGTCGCACGAGGCGGCAGTCGGCAAAATCGCGCAGGAGGAAATACTCTACCTTATGTCACGCGGTCTGACTGAAGAAGAGGCAACCGCGACAATAGTGAGAGGATTCCTGAGCGTGGATATTCCCGGTCTTCCAGCGCCGCTCAAGGCGGAGATAGACCGTGCGGTGGAACTGAGCCAGAAGGATGTTATGTAGTCTCCGTCTTCAGGAATAAATGATAAATGGGGGCAGACTCGAATTATGAAATTAATTCGAGTCTGCCCCCATTTTATTTTGCAGTTCATCTCCTAAGACTATTGATCTGCTGGCAGTGCCCGGCGGTTAAATATAAACGCGGTGATCAGACCGGCGATAATATGCCAGATTCCCCACCATGCAACAAGGATGGCCATCCCACCCAAGCCTTCAAAAAAATTGAAAACCAGAACCAGTCCGAGGGCGGAATTCTGGATCCCGACTTCGATACAAACAGCCCGCGAATCTGCTTCATCGAGTTTGAAGAGCCGGCCGGACCAGTACCCCAGGTTGAGGGCTAAGGCGTTATGGATAAAGACGAAAATAACAACCAGTCCGATGACCTTGAAGAAAATACTCCAGTTTGCCGCCAGGGCTCCGCAGACGATGACGATAAAAAAAACAAGAGTAAAGATTTTGAACGGGCGCCTGACCCTGTCTGCGAGTGTGGGGAAAATACGTGACAGTGTGAGGCCGATGATCAGGGGAATGCCCAGGATCATAAAGATAGTGATGAACACATCCATGGGGCTGAGACTCACTTTTCGCAAGATCTCGTCAGTGGGAGGGTAAAGGCTGCCCCACAGGGCCAGGTTCAGTGGGGTCATCACAATGGCCGCGGCTGTGGAAACAGCGGTCATGCTGATAGACAGGGCGCAATTCCCTTTTGCCAGGTAGGTAATAATGTTTGACAGGTTGCCTCCCGGGCACGCGGCCACCAGAATCATGCCCAGTGCTATGGAGGGTTGAGGTCGTATCAGGAGGACGAGCAAAAAGGTGAAGGCCGGGAGCAGGATAAACTGGGCACCCAGCCCGATCGCGGGAGCCTTCGGTGATACAATGACCCGCTTGAAGTCTGCCAGCTTGAGGTCCAGGGCGACCCCTAACATCATGAGCCCGATTGCCATATTAACCACAAGAAGACCCTGAGCATTAAAGTTAAGCCTGATCTGATCTACGGTCGCTGCATCCATGCGTTCCCTCCTTCTGATGGATCTAAAATATCCTTTTGATAAGACATTCCTTTCTGACTTGTTCTGCTATCGAGTATAGGCGGGGCAAACTTTGTATGTCAATTGAATAATAACTAAAAAAGCGTTGACAAGCAAGCATATAATGAATAGCATTCAGTAGGTGAAAGACATTCATAGCAAAACATGGAAGGGGGCTGATTATGTATAAAGATCTGGGGAAGAAGACGGCGGTTGTTACAGGATCCGGAAAAAGAACCGGGATTGGCTACGCGATTGCGGAGAAGCTGGCTTCCTGCGGCGCGAATGTCGTTATTGCCGATCTCGGAAAGGCTCTTGCCGGGGACATGATAAAGACAGGCTCATGGGAAGAAATGGGGGATATAGCGGGAAGCCTTGCCAACAATTTTGGTGTAAAAACCCTGGCCGTCAATGTCGATGTTACAGATAATAAATCAATTAGTCAGATGGCTGACAGCATAAGAGAACAGTTTGAGCAGGTTGACATTCTCTGCAACAATGCGGGCGCGTCTTTCGGTGTGCCTGACGCGGTGCATACTTATAATGAAGATGCCTGGATGAAGACGATAGATGTGAATCTCCACGGTGTATTCAGGGTTTCAAGGGCGATTATACCCATGATGATGGGAGCGGGTGGGAGCATAATAAACACCGCATCGAGGGCGGGGAAAAAGCCGCCACTGTTCAACGGTGCCTACGCGGTAGCCAAAGCGGGTGTGATCATGCTCACAAAAGTAATGGCAGGGGAACTTGCCGGGGTGGGCATCCGTGTGAACGCGATCTGTCCGGGCCAGATAATGACAGATCTGGAAAAATGGCGCTTCGGTCTGGAGGCGGAGATTTACGGAACCACCATTGAAGAACGGGAAAAAGAGATGTGCAAGACAATTCCGCTGGGACGTATCGGTACGCCGGGAGAGGCTGCGAATCTTGTGGCATGGCTCGCGTCTGATGAATCATCCTATATTACCGGGCAGGCGATAAATGTGACCGGTGGCCAATTAATGGAATTATAAGAATGGAGGATTAAGCGTGGAAAAAATAACAGGTGGTCAGTTGATGGCGCAGGCTCTTATTGAAAGGGGAATCGAATACATTTTCACGATAAGCGGCGGTCATATAACGCCGATTTACCAGTACCTTGAGGGTTCGTCTGTTAAATTGTTCGATACGCGCCATGAACAGGCGGCGGTATTCATGGCGGAGGCGTGGGGGCGGATGACGCGCAGTCCCGGTACCGCGATGGTCACGGCAGGTCCGGGATTTACCAACGCGCTTTCAGGAATCGCAAACGCGCGTCTGGCAAATTCGCCCCTGGTTCTTATCTCCGGTTGTGTCGGGCTTGCGTCAACGGAACAACTTGATCTCCAGGACATGTGCCAGCTTCCCGTTATAAGTCCGATGGTGAAGAAGGCCTTCGTTTGCTACAACCCGGAGAGAATACCCGAATTCATCGATCTTGCCTACCGTACCGCGGCAACCGGAAGACCCGGCCCGGTCTATCTTGAATTGCCTGTTGATATGTTGAACGCGGAGACGACCCCTGAAAATGTTAAAAAGATACATACAGATGTTAATTCACATCCACTTGATCCGGATAAAGTGGGAGAATTTATAGAGATGATCGGAGAAGCGAAAAAACCGATCGTGATCGCGGGAAGCGGAGCATGGTATTCGGATGCCGGAGAGGAACTCGTTCGATTCATAGAAAATACCGGCATTCCCGCATTTACGTCGTCACTCGGAAGGGGAACAATCTCCGATAACCACCCACTCTGCTTCGAATCATCGCTGGCGATCAGGCCGGGCGCGGCGCTGGTGGCAAATATGACAGCCGATCTGATCATATTCCTTGGCTCCAGAATGGGGTTATTTTACATATTCGGGGATATCTTCAGTAAAGAAGCCAGGATTATACAGGTTGATATCGAACCGGAAGAAATAGGGAGAAATCGTTCTGTGGATCTTGCGATCATGAGCGATATCGGAGCTTTCCTGAAAGAGTGCAACAGGGTAATTGTTCAGAGAGGGACAGGTGATAAATTAAAAAGCAGCTTCAGTGGCTGGGTTTCAATCCTGGAGAAGGCGAAAGATGATGGAAGGGCTCAGGCGATACCCGACTGGGAAAGCGATAATGTGCCCATACATCCGATGCGTCTTGCAGAGGAAGTGAACAACTTTATGGATAGAGATGACGATATCGTTGTGGCCGACGGAGGCGACACGCAGATCTGGATAGGCATGACGAGAACGGTCAGAAAGGCTGGGCATTATCTTGATTCCGGCCTGTACGGGTGTCTTGCGGTCGGTCTCCCCTATGCCAACGCGGCAAAGCTGCTTAATCCTGACAAGAGAGTCTGCCTTGTTATAGGAGATGGGTCGGTGGGCTTCAATTTCATGGAGTTTGAGGTTGCCATAAGGAGAAAACTGCCCATAGTTGTGGTAATCAGCAATGATCTGGGGTGGGGAATGATAAGGCACAGCCAGGAATTAAGCATAGGCCATGCCATAAAGGACGGCACACATATAGGCAGGGTGGATTATCATAAGCTGGTTGAGGCGCTTGGCGGTAAGGGAATGTATGTTGAAAAACCTGAAGATATTCGCCCGGCCCTTGAAGAGGCGTTTGCCTCGGGTATGACCACGTGCATCAATGTAATGACTGATCCAACGACTATAAGTCCCGGCAGTGTTGCGCTGGCAAGTCTGGGTGCATATAAGGCGGGGTGAGAGAACAAGGTTGAATTGTGAATGTTAAATGTTGATGGTTTTTTACGAATGCATCACGTCCGGGAAAGGAATTGCTTAGACTATGGAGATCAGAGAAAGACCCGAGATCAGCGCTGAGGAGGGAGATGTAATAAAAAAGAGCCCTCATTCTTTTATGTATAAGATAGGATTCTTTTTATTTGCCTTTCTCCTAATGGCAGCGATAATGTTTCTGCCATCTCCCGCTCCCCTGGAAAAGGGAGGAGAATTGATACCACTCACCTGGGACGCGAAAGCCGCGATGGCCCTGCTTGCGGCGGCAATTGTTCTGTGGATAACCGAGGTTATCCCCTTCAGCATAACGGCGCTGCTTGTAATGCTTCTTATTCCCGTTTTCGGGATAGATACATTCAAACATGTCATCAGACTTGGATTCGGCAACCCGATCATAGCCTTTTTTATCGGTGTGCTGATACTTTCTTCCGCGTTTACCCGTTCAGGAATGGGAAACAGACTGAGTTACCTGATACTTTCCATAATGGGGACTAGAACCAGAATGGTTATACTCGGATTTCTTGTTGTTGGTGCCCTTCTATCCATGTGGATTACCGATATGGCGGTGGCGGCAATCCTTATGCCGCTCGGAGTTGCTATTCTCAGACAGTCAGGGGTTAAGCCCCTGGAAAGTAATTTCGGAAAGGGTCTGATGATTTCCTGCGCGTGGGGCCCTCTTTTCGGGGGAATTGCGACACCTTCGGGTTGTGGCCCAAATCCCCTTACGATCGGTTTCTTAAAGGAACTTGCCAGTATCGATATAGATTTTATTACATGGATGAGTATGGGACTTCCCGCTACAATCCTGATGGTACCGGCAGGCTGGCTGGTGATAACAACAATTTTCCCGCCTGAGATTGAAAGAGTTCCCATAGAGAGAGAAGAGATCAGGAAAAGGGTTGATGATGCCGGGCCGTTCACGAAGAAAGAGAAGTGGACGCTTGTCATATTTATGATGACGATCTGCGCGTGGATTATGTCTCCATTTATAAGAGATATTACAAATGGAAGGATCGATATGCCGATGCAGGCCGTTGCCCTGTGTGGAGCCTTGCTACTGTTTCTTCCCGGAATCGAGGTGATATCATGGAAAGAGGCGCAGAGAGATGTGGACTGGGGGGGAATAGTCCTGATCTGCGCGGGGATATCACTCGGTATGGTGGTTTACGAGACTGGCGCGGCGCGGTGGCTGTCATGGGTGTTTCTGGGCCCCGTAGTTCAACTGCCCGGGGTTGCGAGGGTGTTTGTCATTGTGCTGGGCGTAAGCCTGCTTCATCTGGCGTTTTCAAGCAATACGGTGACCGGCACTATTATCATTCCACTCTTGATTGCGCTTGCAGCGGATCTGAACATAAATCCCTGGCTTATATGCGCGCCGGCGGCATTTACATCGTCACTGGCTTTTATTCTGGTTACCGAGACGCCGACAAATATCATCCCTTACTCGACCGGTTATTTTGCTATCAAGGATATGGCAAAGGCCGGCATAGTAATGACCTTTGTGGCGGCGTTGTGCGTGAGCATTTCGATACTCCTGTTCGGGAACCTGTAGTGGGAGATGAACCATGAAAGCAGCGGTTTATGACAGCGGAGAAAAACTTGTGGTTCGGGATGTTCCTATGCCGGAATTGGGTGCAAATGAGGTCCTGATAAAGGTGGTCAATACGGGCTTTTGTGGTTCGGATCACTCGATGATAGAGAGCGGGAACCTGAAGGATGGAGCCATAATCGGGCATGAGGTAAGCGGCACCGTTGCGGATATGGGAGCTCAAGTAGCCGGTACGTCCGTGGGGGACAGGGTTATCATCCGTCCCACCTGTTGCGGAAAATGCAGGGAATGCAGGTCGGGCAAGCCATACCTGTGCCAGGTTGACAGGCGCACCATAGGTCTGGGTGATTTCCCTGGAGGATTTGCCGAATACCTCAAGGTGGACCCCAGGATGCTGATCCCGATTCCGGAAGGAGTGGATTCGCAGAATGGAGCGCTTGCCGAGGCCTTCGCGGCATCTCTGCACGGGATACGATGCTCCGGCAAAGAAGGAGGATCGGCGCTGGTAATAGGGGGCGGTTCCATAGGGCTTGCTCTTGTCAGGTTGTTGAAGATTATGGGTTTTGGCCCGATTGCACTGTCCGAGCCTGTGGAAGAGAAGAGGGCTCTTGCAATCGATTTCGGGGCGGATATAGTGGTAGACCCGTTTAACGAGAATCTGATTCTGAGAACAATGGATGAAACGGGCGGCGCCGGTTTTGATACAGTATTCGAGTGCTCCGGCTTTGGGGAATCTGTTCAAATGGCTGTAAACACCGCGGCGAATGGTGGAACGGTGTGTGTGATAAGTATCATCATGCAAAACATTGAGATTATGCCTGTCACGCTCAATTTTAAAGAAGTCTGGCTTACAGGGTCATATTCAAACACACATGAGGAAAACATCCGGTGTCTCAAATGGATGTCAGAGGGGAAGATAGACGGAAGACCGCTTATCACGGATTGCATAAGTCTGGATGACCTGCCCCGGATATACAGGGAACGTATAAATACCGGCAGGGCAATAAAGGTAATGCTGAAGATAGGGGAAGAGTTTTGATTTCTGAGATGATGAACGGCTATATGGGACGGATACTGAATGTGAATCTAAGCAGCGGCGCCGTCGAGAAAATACCGCTTGACAGGACTTTCGCCCGGATGTTTCTGGGTGGCAACGGTTTTGCGGCGAAGTTTGTATATGATCTTGTCCCCTGTACCGCGGATCCCCTTTCTGAGGAAAATATTGTGGTCTTTGCGACAGGTCCATTCAATGGATCGCCGGTATGCGGTACAGGGCGGGGGCACGTAGCCGCGATATCTCCTCAGACCGGGATGTTCTGTGACTCCAATTTTGGTGGTGATTTTGCCTCGATGCTGAAGAAAACCGGTTTCGACGCCGTGATTATTTCTGGCAGGGCTTCATCTCCGGTCTATGTTTCGATAAATGACGAAGGTGTATTCGTCAGAGACGCTGAAGATCTCTGGGGAAAAACAACCGGTGAAACTCACAGACTTCTTGTCGAAAAAGAGGGCGGAAAAGCAGAAAGCGCGGTCATCGGGCCTGCGGGAGAAAACGGAGTTGTATTTGCCGGTATTATGTGCAGCGGATCGCGTGTGAGCGCAGCCGGGCGGGGAGGCATAGGCGCGGTATTAGGCTCAAAAAATTGTAAGGCGGTTGTGGTGAAGGGTACGGAAAAAACAGAGATTGCCGATCCTGATGCCCTCAAATCCTGCCTGAAGACGTTATTCCCGGATGTGAGGAAGAAAACCGCGATGCTGAGTACCATGGGAACCCCCTTTCTTGTGGATATGATTAACTCAAGAGGGATGCTTGGCACCCACAATAATATGCGAGAGACTTTTGATCGCGCGTACGAGATCAGCGGGGAACTTATGCTCGAGAAGTATATTAAAAAGAGCGTTGCCTGTCATGGATGCCCGGTGGCGTGCGGGAAACTTGTTCCGGTGCCGCACGGAGAATTCGCTCCCCTGGATGTAAAAATGCCGGAATATGAGACCCTTTACGCTATGGGGTCAATGCTTGATAATGACGATATCGTGTCGATCTTCAATGGCAATGCCATGTGTGATGAGATGGGGATGGACACCATCAGTTTCGGCGTGACCCTCGCCTTTCTCGCGGAATGTGTGGAAAGAGGAATTATCGGTGAGAAGGAACTCAAAATGAAAATATCCTTCGGTAACTGGGGGAATCTGTCTGAGGTAGCGAAGAGAACAGCGCTCAGAGAGGAAGGAATCGGCCGGTTGATTTCGCTTGGATCCGGGCGATTGTCTGAACAACTGGGCCACGATTCATACAAACTTCTCTATTTACAGCAGGGGCTCGAAATGACCGGACATTCTGCCAGGGGGCTGCAGAACATGGGTCTTGCCTATGCAACATCAACACGCGGTGGAAGCCACCAGGACGGGCGTCCTTACTATGCCGGCAAAGATGATCCGTATTCTGATGAAAGTCCGGAACACTGTATAGATACAGAACACAACTCGGCAGTCGGGGACTCACTGGTGATGTGTCGTTTTCTGCAGGAGAGGGCATTTGGAATGAAACTTAACGACTCGTACCTTCCCGTTATACGATATGTTACAGGCTGGGACATTGATCTTGATGAGCTGACAGCGATTGGTGAGAGAATATACAATCTGGAGCGTATAATCAATGTGAAGAGGGGCGCAAATCGCTCAACTGCCATGCTGCCCTATCGCGTTATGAATGAACCTGTTCCGGATGGTCCATGCAGGGGCAGATATGTGCCGCAGGCGAAACTGGACGGTATGCTGGACAGCTATTACAGGTTGCGGGGCTGGGATAGAGATGGTGCGCCTTCGGATGGCAAGCTTTCGGAGCTGGGGCTTGCCTGATATGGGGAGATTTTGGAAGGACAAAAGATGGGATCGATAGAGAGACGACACAGGGAAAAGGAACAGAGAAGAAAACAGATACTGGATACGGCGCGCGAACTCCTGTTCAGAAAGGGCATTGACGCGACTTCCATGAATCAGATCGCGAGAAACGCGGAGCTGAGCGTCGGCACCCTCTACCTGTATTTTAAAAACAAGGAAAGTCTCTTTGCCGCGTTGCAGGAGGAAGGGCTTACCCTGCTCTGCGATAAGATAAAAGAAGAGAGTGAAAAAGGATCCACCCCCCGGGAAAAGCTTGAGAAAATAGCTCTTGCCTATATGGATCTCAGTGAGGAACACCGCAAGTACTTTGATATCATGAATTATTTCCTGAGTTCGCCGGAAATCGTATTCTCCACCCGTCTGAAAACCAGGGTTGATAAACATGTTAACCGGATCCTTTCGCTTGTTGAAGATGCCTTAAAGGATAGTGTTCTGAAGGACACGGACGATAGAGAGATAAAACGTCTGGCAGTCGTGTTCTGCTCGAATCTTCATGGCATGCTGCAGTTCAAGAAATTGCGAAACACCGTCCTGCAGGGTGAAAATTTTCGGGAGCTGTACATGTACAGTTTCGACTGTATCGTGAGATCCGGTTTACTTGACTTAAAAGATAATTAAACAGAAGAAAATGGGATCAATGTCCCCCGATT
>JAUXBI010000032.1 GCA_030619435.1 Syntrophaceae bacterium | reverse complement strand
TTGAGGCCCTTATAAGTTATCTTATAGCCCTGAAAAATAAGCGCGTCCGTTTCGGGAAAATCACGCGCCGACCGGTCAAGATAATCCGGCATGGATACTTCCTCATAATCAACGAATTCCGGTACTCCCTCTTCATACGACTTCAGCCAGGGTTTGTCCTCATACTTGATTGCATTTGCCATAAGTTCCCGCCCTCCTTAAGGTTAAAATGTTAAAAAGCTGAAAAACACGCGAAACCGGATACCCGGTCACGCAACCTCCATTGCGTTGCTTCCCCGGGAGATTCTATCCAGTATCATTTTGAAACCCTTAATACATTTCTCTCGAAAAAGCTACAAAAAACGCTGGCTCATCTCCCGATTAGTTGTACGCTAATTAAAGGCAAAATAAGTGCGTTATCTACAGTTAACACTAAAAGGATTCAAGGATCCCAGGGGTCAATGGATCAAGTGAAATGCTGAGAAACTGCAAAGTAGAGTCCAACTGAATTAGAGAATAGCTACCTTTTTAATCGTCCACCAATATCTGTAAACCGAAAAAAAGCCCCCCGATCTTGAGATCGGGGGGCTGATCAATCACGCTGTCAAAATCTTTTACTCCGTCACAACAGGGGTTTCTTCCTCCGGAGCACTTTCTTCCACGCTGTTCTCTTCCGGAGTATCAACCGGAGCTTCTTCCAGATCCATAGCATCCCAGACTATCTCAGCTATATCGAGGGCGCTCATCTTCTCTTCCACCTCGCGATCCTTGATACCGTCAGACATCATCGTAAGGCAGAAAGGACAGGCAACCGCTATGGTGTCCGCTTTGACTTCTATGGCCTGATCCGTTCTCATGTCATTGATTCGCTCTCCTATATCCTCTTCCATCCACATCCTCGCGCCGCCGGCGCCGCAGCAGAAACTCTTATCGTGACTGCTGGCCATCTCGGACAGTTTCATGCCGGGAACGGCTTTGAGTATATTTCTCGGCTGTTCATAGATATCGTTATATCTGCCGAGGAAACAGGAATCATGGTATGTGAACAGACCATCAACCGGTTTCTTCAATTTGAGTTTGCCCTGAGCGATCAGGTCGGCGATTATTTCCGTGTGGTGATAGACCTCAAAATTGCCGCCAAAATGCGGGTAATCCTTTTTGAGGGTATTATATCCGTGAGGGCAGGTGCAGATGATCTTCTTTACGCCATATCCGTTCATTACGTCTATGTTCATCTGCGCCAGTGTCTGCGAGAGATATTCATTTCCACCCCTCATGGCGGAATCGCCGCAGCAACTTTCTTCCTCACCCAGGACACCGAAACTGATACCGGCCTCCTTCAGGAGTTTGGCAAAGGCTACAGTCACCTTTTTACCCCTGTCATCAAAAGACCCGGAGCAGCCTACATAATAGAGATACTCCACATTCGAATCTTCGGCCAGCGTCTTGACGCCCAGCTCTTTGGCCCAGTCTCCTCTCATGTGAGCCCCTATTCCCCAAGGGTTCGAGTTGTTCTCCATATTTCTGTAAGTCAACTGCAGTTCCGGAGAGAAATCGGCCTCCATCAGCACCTTGTACTGCCTCATGCCTGTTATCATCGGAACATGCTCATTGAATACCGGGCAGACTTCCATACAGGCCATACAGTTTGTGCACGCCCACAATTCGTGGAGATCTATAACCTCGCCCACCATTACTTTTTCCGGTTCCGGTATCGAGGGTTCTTCCCCCTCTTTGGCGGCATTCTTCGCGGCCATCACAACCGGCACTCTTTCCAGCCAGTATTCCTTAATATCCTGATGCAGTTTCTTCGGAGAAAGTGGTTTGCCCGACAGATAAGCGGGACACACATCCTGGCATCTTCCACACCTCAGGCACGCGTCGGAATTAAAAATCTGCTTCCATGTGAAATCCTCAAGCTGCCCGACACCAAACGACTCCGCATTCTCAAAGTCGGCAATGGGTTCGAGATATCCCGCCGGTTTCAGCGATTTCATATACTGGTTGGCAGGAGCAAGGACAATGTGTATCAGCTTTGAAAAGGGAATATACGCGATAAAACCAAAGGCCACAAACGCGTGTATCCACCACGTCCACTGGTGAAGAATTTCGACTGTGTTGTAGCTTACACCGGTCAGGGTCTTCGAAAGCGCGTATCCCACAAATGACCATCCACCCCAGGAGTATCCGTCCACATTGATGTTAACATGCAGCCTGAAAGCCTCGAGCAGAAATCCCGTTATAATAATGCCTGCTATCAGGGTCAGTATAATAGCGTCATCCGCAACAGTGTCGGATTTTCCCCTGTATTCCAGTCTTTCAGGTTTCTGGATATATCTTCTCCACACCGCCATCGCGATACCGGCGAGAACGGTCAGGCCGAACACCTCCATCGTGAATGAAAACCATAGATAGAATGTCCCATTGAAAAAAGGAACAAGGAAAGGCATGTGAAAGTGTGTAGCGTCAAAGGCAGCGCCCCATATAAGAACAAAGAACCCGAAGAATATGAGGGCATGCATAATGCCGGGATACGCTTCCTTGAATGTCCTTAGCTGCAGAATGGAATTGAGGAAAAGAGACTTGATCCGTTCTCCCGGTTTATCGGTCCTGTTTTCCGACAGGCCGATCGCCTTCCACATCTTCCAGCGTCTGTAAAAGCCATAGACACATACCGCTATGGCGATCCCTGCAAATATAAAAAGAATCAACTCTGATGGGAAGGGGGCATTCCAGAATATCTCTCTCCCCTCATTTCCTACAGTGTATGCATCTACGCCGTGTGCCATAATGTCCACACCTCCATATACAATTTTCAGATATTTGACAGGACAAACGTGATGAAAATATATTGACTATTTGTCTTTTAAGATCCGGCCGATCCCGCTAATCCCGTCTAAAAAAAAGGGGGTGGATAAATCACCCACCCCCTTTAAACTCTTAAAGTATCTTCTTGGCTGCCGCGGTCACTTCAGGGACAATCTTGAAGAGATCATCAACGATACCGTAATCGGCCTTGGCAAAAATAGGGGCCTCGGAATCTTTATTGATCGCAACGATATACTTTGAAGAACTCATACCCGCAATATGCTGAATGGCTCCGGAGATACCACAGGCAATATACAGGTTTGGAGAGACCACCTTACCGGTCTGCCCCACCTGATCCGACTGAGGTCTCCATCCGGCGTCAACGGCTGCCCTTGACGCGCCGACTGCCGCGCCGAGAAGGTCGGCCAGTTCTTCTATAACCTTGTACTCGTCCGCACCCTTCATTCCGCGTCCGCCGGAAACGATGATATCCGCTTCCGTGAGATCAACCTTGCCGCTCGCATCTTTCTGTGTCTCAAGCACTTTGGTTTTGAGCGCATCCGCGGCAATACCCGCGTCAAACTTCACCACTTCACCAGCCTTGGCACTCTCCACTATGGGGAAAACCTTCGGACGCAGAGACGCCATCTGGGGATAACTTTCCATAACAATCTCCCCGAAGCATTTCCCCGCGTACATCGGCCTGATGGCGAGAAGTTTGCCGTCGGCTATCTTCACCTCCGTACAGTCCGAAGCCATCCCTGTGGCCAGTTTCCCAACCAGTCTGGATGAAAGATCTTTGCCCTGGACCGATGAGGCCAGAAGCAGAATGGACGCGTCATTTTCCTTTACAACCTTTGCAACCGCCGCGCTGTACGCGTCCGTCGTGTAATCTGCAAACATGGCGTCATCCGCCACATAGATTTTGTCCACACCATATTTACCCAGCTCCGGGGCGAATCCTTCGACTCCTGACCCCACCAGAACCGCGCACACATCCTCGCCCAGTTCATCCGCGAGTTTTCTCGCCACGCTCGCAACCTCGAATGAGACATTGCGAAGGGCGCCATTCCTATGTTCAGCAACTATCCATACACCTTTTGCCATTGTTTTATCCTCCTCTTTTTCTCCGTTAGATTACCTTGGCCTCTTCCCTCAACAACTTGACCAGCTCAGAGGCCTTCGCGGCCGGATCATCACCCTCGATGATCTTTCCCGGAGCTCTTTCCGGAGGGGGAGTCATTCTGACAATCTTCGCCTTCGGCTCAACGGATAGACCGAGGGCCGCGGCGTCTTTGACATCAACCGGTTTCTTTTTCGCCTTCATAATGCCGGGGAGGGATGCATATCGTGGTTCATTTAATCCCTTCTGAGCGGTAACAACGCACGGCATCGCGCTCTCTACGACAAGCTGCGCTCCTTCTATCGGTTTCACAGCCTTTACCTTGTCGCCATCCACTTCAAATCCGGTTATGATTGTAACCTGCGGCATTCCAAGAAGCTCGGCCAGAACAGAGCCTACCTGGCCGGAATCATCATCAATCGCCCTCTGCCCGCAGAAAACGATATCGGGGTTGATATCCTTCATGGCTGCCGCCAGTGCGGCCGCCGTATTATACGCGTCCGCATCGTCAATAGTGATATGAACGCCTTTATCCGCTCCCATGGCAAGGGCTGTCCGGATTGTCTCCATCGCCCGCGCGGGACCGAGGGATACGACTGTCACCTCTCCGCCTTTTGCCTCTTTCAGCTTCAGGGCCTCTTCAACACCATACTCATCATAGGGGTTCATCACCCACTTGATATTACCCTCTTCAATACCGGAGCCGTCCGGTTTAACCTTGATAAACGCCTCGGTATCAGGAACCTGTTTTACACATGCAACTATGTTCACAATGGCCTCCTTTCGCAGACGAATGCCGGCACAACCGTGTCGGTCACGCCGGATCATCCGCTTTTTTGTTTATTCCAATCAACTAATAGCTAACAACTATGAGCTATGAGCTCTTTCGCCTACACCCTGTTTTTCACGATATCTTCGACCACTGAAGGGTCGGCCAGGGTTGAAATGTCACCAAGATCGTCAACATCGTCGGCGGCAACCTTCTTCAAGATACGGCGCATGATCTTTCCGCTCCTGGTTTTGGGAAGGGCATCCGACCACTGTATCTTCTCGGGGGTCGCAATGGGGCCGATCTCTTTACGTACATGAGCTGCCAGTTCCTTCTTCAGTTCATCCGACTTTTCCACACCGGTATTCAGTGTGACATAGGCATAGATCGACTGTCCCTTGATCTCATGCGGATAACCGACAACGGCCGCTTCCGCGACTGACGCATGCTTGACAAGGGCGGACTCAACTTCCGCGGTTCCCATCCGGTGACCGGAAACATTGATGACGTCGTCGATACGACCGGTAATCTGGTAATAACCGTCTTCGTCTCTTCTCGCGCCGTCACCCGCCACGTAGTAACCGGGGAACTGCTCGAAATAGGTCTCCTTGAATCTCTGGGGATCACCATAGACACCCCTCATGATACCGGGCCATGGTTTCTTGATGCACAGCGCGCCAGACGCCACCGTCTCCGTGAATTCCTTTCCTTCATCATCCACGAGAACAGGCCAGACACCCATGAAGGGAACGGTCGCCATACCCGGTTTTATATCCGTCGCGCCCGGAAGGGGCGTAATCATGATGCCGCCCGTCTCTGTCTGCCACCACGTATCGACAACGGGACAGTTCCCCTTACCGATGATATTGTAATACCAGTTCCACGCCTCGGGATTAATCGGCTCGCCCACCGTACCGAGTATCTTCAGACTTGAAAGATCTATGCCCTCCACCCATGTATTTCCCTCCTTGGCGATCGCGCGGATGGCGGTCGGAGCGGTATAGATGATATTGACCTTGTATTTTTCCACGACTTTCCAGAACCGGCTCATATCGGGATAGCTCGGGACACCTTCAAACATGACCGAGGTGGCGCCGTTGCAGAGCGGTCCGTACACGATATAGCTGTGCCCTGTAACCCAGCCGATATCGGCGGTGCACCAGTACACATCATCCTCGTGATAGTCAAAAACCATCTTGTGCGTATAGGCTGTATATACCAGGTATCCGCCCGTGGTATGCATGACACCCTTCGGTTTTCCCGTGGAACCGGAAGTATAAAGGATAAAGAGGGGATCTTCCGCATCCATCCATTCGGGCTCGCAGACGGCATCGACCTTTGCCATCTCGTCATGCCACCAGAGATCCGTTCCCTCTGTCCAGTCGCATTTGATCTTGTCACCCACACGGTTCACGACGATCAGCGTTTTCACGGAAGGACATTCCGCAAGGGCCGCGTCGGCGTTTGTCTTCTGGGGAATGGCCTTGGCGCCGCGGAAAGTTCCGTCGCACACAACCAGCAGTTTGGAACCGCAATCTTGGATACGATCTTTGAGCGCGTCGGAGGAAAAACCGCCGAAGACGATGCTGTGGATAGCGCCTATCCGGGTACATGCCAGCATGGCGATGGCCAGCTCGGGAACCATCGGCATATAGAGGGTCACCACATCCCCCTTCTTGATGCCCTTAGCCTTCAGAACATTGGCAAACTTGCAGACCTCTTCGTGAAGCATCTTGTAAGTATATGCCTTTTCCTCACCGGGCTCGTTTCCCTCCCACTGGATGGCTACCTTATCGCCCCTGGTCTTCAACTGTTTGTCAAGACAGTTATAGGAGACATTGAGCTTACCCCCGTCAAAATACTTGACATAAATGTCGCCCTTCCTGTGGTCAAAGTTATAATCCTCGACCTTGTCCCATTTCTTGAACCACTCCACATATTCCTCGGCGATCTCGCCCCAGAAACCCTCGGGGTCTTCGAGAGAACGTTTGTAGAGCTTTTCATACCCTTCCTTACCTTTAATGAAGGCCCTCTCCTTTACCGCCTCAGGTACAGGATAAAGCTCTTTCAACTCAACCTTCTGTTCTGCCATTTTTTACTACCTCCATAGTATAGTATTGTTTTCTCGTACACCGTTACAAATATCACATCCCAACATGCAGCCCTTTCACCGGCATCTCCGGCCAGGCTATCATATGCAATGCCAGGCCCCGGGACAAACCGAAGCCGGAATATGACTAAAGGTCATATACAACAAGGCGCAGTAACAAAAAAGAGGTGTGGATGTCAAGGAAAAAATACAGGAAGGCCAAAGCCGTTTTCCCGCCCTGAACAACCGTAAAAAATATTAAAAAATATCTTGACACTGGAACTGCTGTGGTGTTAGCGTGCCTGATAACATGGTTCGTGTTAGCTACGGGGACGTATGAAGTGTGTGTGGTGTGCGCCCTGAATATGAAGCAGGGGGAGGTGATAGGGGAGAGAAAAACGGAGTATGTTTGAGTTTGGTATGTAAATTTAAGGGTTTAAGACAACAAAAATTCAGGAGGAAGATAATATGAAGAAATTATTGGTTGTATTGTTCGCCCTGGGGCTGGTCTTTTCATTTTCAGCGCCCTTGATGGCAACAGATGTTTCAGTAGATGGTACCTTTCGCGTAAGGGGCTGGATTGACAGCAACTCTGCGCTGATGCCTGACGAGGCCACCCAGAGCGCATACTATGATCAGAGACTGCGCGTGAAGACCGTATTCAAGGTTGCGGACGGCCTGCAGGTAGTTGCAAGATTCGACGCGCTGGACACTATCTGGGGCAGAGCTGACATCGCGAGAAGCGACACAACTCAATCCCAGGACAATCTCCAGTTCGACATGGCCTATATGCAGTTCACAACCGCTATTGGCCGGATACAGGCCGGTTGGATGTCAGACGGCGTCTGGGGTACCGGTTTTGGTGACTGCGAGGTCTTCACCGGAAAGATAACCTTTCTTTCCAAAGTGGACAATGTCTATCTCTATCTCAACACGACAAAACGCGGTGAAGGCGACCGGGGAAACCAGTTTTCCGATCTCGACGCTGACGGATATGTCGCGGCTGCCTGGTACAATGACGGTGGGATAAACGCCGGTCTTCTCTACAAGTACTGGAGGGATGCCACTAATCCTGCACAGCTGACCACCCTGAATATCCTGATCCCTTATGTTAAAGCGACCTTTGGCGATCTCTATGTGGAGGGAGAGATCATCTGGATAGGTGGCGAAAGGGAAAACGCGGCAGGAGCACACATGCGTGACATGGAAGGTCTCGCGGCCTATTTCAAGGTCAAGATGAACCTCGGCCCCGGGTATATCGGTGGTCTGATGGCTTACGCACAGGGTAATGATCCTGCTGATCCTACTACGATTGGCGGCATGGCAGGCTCCGGTTGTGACTGGCAGCCTTGCCTGATCCTCTTCAATGACGGTACATGCCCCGGCCAGGTTGGTCGCATTGCTGGCGCCACTACGGGAAGCGTCATGAACAACGGATACCTCTATCAGGTTTTCGGTGGTATGAGCATGGATAAGCTCTCCGTCAAAGCATCTCTGTCCCATGCCGTTGCGGATGAAGCACAGGGATACGTCGATGACGTCTATGGTACAGAGTTTGACTTGGAAGCAGCATACAAAATCTTTGACAATCTCACCTACTCAGTGGGCTTCGGCTATCTCTGGGCAGGCGACTGGTACAAGGGTACCAATGCCGCCAACAGGATCGACGACACCTATCTCCTGATGAACAAACTGCAGGTGAACTTCTAAAACCTTTTAGAAAAACTGGTTTGGAAAGGCCCCGGGGGAAATTCCTTCGGGGCCTTTTTTAATATGGGGGACACACCATAAACAAACTCCACGGCAACACCACCGGTCTGAAAGCGGGTGAGATCAGGGAACTCCAGCGGTTCTACAGGAAGAGGATACCCCCGGAGCGGATTGTCACACATGAGTTCGCAAGGGGTCTTGCCGGCATCTCGCGCCGCATAAACCGGCAGACAGCTGTCCTTGTCAGCCGCCGGGGAGAGGTTTTGTACGTCATCGTCGGTGATCACAGGCAGATCGTCATCCCGGATCTCGGGGGTTTCAGATCATCCTCCGCGCGCCTGAAAGGCCTGCGTCTCATCCATACCCACCTTGACGGAGAAAAGCTGACCGGAGATGACCTGACCGACCTCGCGCTTCTGCGGCTCGACATGATTTCTGCCATCGAGACCGGAGAGGACGGCCTCCCCGGCATGATGCACACGGCACACCTGATCCCCGAAAATCCGGGGGGAGAATACTGGCTCCTGATGGACCCCGTCCCTGTCTCCGAAACAGACCTGAATTTCCTTGAGTTTATACAGGCGCTGGATGAACAGTTCGCGCGAAGGCAGAGCTCCAGAAAGGTGGATTCCACCGAGCGGGCCATCCTGATACGCGTCGAGACGAACCCCATGTTCGACAGCGAGGCATCCATGGTCGAGTTGCGGGAACTCGCAAGATCCTCCGGTGTCGAGGTATTTGATTCAGTCATACAGCACCGGCACAGATACGATCCAAAGTATCTCATGGGCAAGGGAAAGCTTTCCGATATAGTCATAAGGGCCCTGCAGATCGGCTCCAATCTCCTTATCTTCGACCATGAGCTCTCCCCCGCGCAGGTGCGCTCCATCACCGATTTTACCGAGCTGAAGGTGATAGACCGGTCTCAACTGATACTGGACATCTTCGCCCGGCGCGCCCACAGCCGCGAGGGAAAGATACAGGTAGAGCTTGCCCAGATGCAGTATCTCCTCCCCCGGCTCTCGACAAAGAACACTGCCATGTCCCGTCTCACCGGGGGCATCGGAGGCACCGGCCCGGGAGAGACAAAGCTCGAGATCAACCGGCGCCGGGCGAGGGACAGGATAGGCCGCCTGAAAAAAGAACTGAAAGACGTACAGAAGGGAAGAAGCCAGCGGCGGCGGCTCAGGCAGAGGAGGGCCCTTCCCGTCATCTCCATCATCGGCTATACCAATACGGGGAAATCCACACTCCTCAACGCGTTGACGAAGAGCAGTGTCCTGACCGAAAATCTCCTCTTTGCCACACTCGATCCGAAGAGTTCAAGGCTCCGGTTTCCGCGCGACAGGGAAGCGATCATCACAGACACGGTGGGATTTATAAGAAATCTTCCGAAAGAGCTTTCCTCCGCCTTCCGCGCGACGCTGGAGGAACTGGATGAGGCTGACCTGCTCCTCCATGTCATAGATGTTAGCAATCCGGGCTTTGAGGAACAGATACTGGCAGTGGAAAAAATACTGGAGGAACTTGACCTGAGCAGAAAGAGGTGCATCCGCGTATTCAACAAGATAGATCTCTTCCCGGACAGGATCGTCCTGGACAACCTGTGCCGCAGATTCGACGCAATCCCCATATCGGCGCTGGACCCCGAAACCCTTCCTCCGCTGCTTGAACAGCTGGAAGGCAACATTTAAAACAATGCTTAATGTTGAATGTTTAATTATAGAAATATATTTTGTTTAATTCCGGCATATGTTTGTGTCTGATTTTCTGATATACTTATTAATCATGTCAAATTAAAGAGTTGAAGGTACACTATTGGTCGATTTCTGGCAACATATCCCTGAGCATATCAATCCGGCATTTCTGGAAATAGGTTCCTTCCAGCTCCGTTACTATGGATTTACATATCTTATCGCTTTTTTGACTGTCTATTTTCTTGTCATCTACAGGATAAATGATGAGGACATCGGCTGGTCGAAGGAAACTGTCCAGGACTATTCT
>JAUXBI010000033.1 GCA_030619435.1 Syntrophaceae bacterium | reverse complement strand
TTTACTTTGACATCTAAATTTGACTTTTTACGAGTGCATCACTCTTAAATATTGTCCCGAGGACTTTCATAGATGCCGTCCAACGGGGTTTTACACGCGGGGCATTTCGATTCTCTCAGATCTATCTTCTCAATATTAAATCCATATCTTTTTATCAACAGTCTTCCACAATTTGAACAACAGGTGTTTTCTCCCTCGTCCCCCGGGACGTTGCCGGAGTAGACGTATTTGAGGCCGGCCTCTTTTCCTATCTCTGATGCCATGTGTATCGTTGCCAGCGGGGTAGGGGGGATATTTTCCATCTTGTATTGCGGGTGGAACCGGCTGATATGCCAGGGAGTTTCAGGGCCCAATGAGTGGATGTACCGGGCGATGTTCTTCAGCTCTTCTTCGCTGTCATTCAGGGTTGGTATGATGAGGGTTGTTACCTCTACCCAGATGCCGAGATCTTTCATTTTTCTCAGGCTGTCCAGAACCGGCTGGAGTTTTCCTCCGCAGCGCTTCTCATAGAATTCGTTGCGGAATGATTTGAGATCGACATTCGCCGCATCGAGCCAGGGTGCGATTTCTTCAAGCGCCTCCCCGGTCATGAATCCGTTGGTGACGAAGATGTTCTTGATGCTTTGTTTATGTGCTATTTTTCCTATGTCCAGCGCGTATTCAAGGAATATTGTCGGTTCGGTGTATGTGTACGCGATAGTCTTTGATCCTGATCTCAGTGCCCTTTTTATAATTTCTTCCGGCATGGAGCTGTGTCCCCTGATCTTTCCCTCCCTGCGCGCTACCTGTGATATGTCATAATTCTGACAGAATTCGCACCTGAAATTGCACCCAACGGTGGCTATGGAATAGGATTTAGAACCCGGATATACATGGAACAGGGGTTTCTTCTCGACAGGGTCTATGCTTTCCGCTATCGATCTTCCATATACCAGTGTGTACAACGTTCCACTCCGATTTTCCCGAACCCCGCAGATGCCTGTTTTTGATGGAGCTATTTTGCACCTGTGAGCGCAGAGATGACACCTTACGTAATCGTTGTCCAGTTTTTCATAGAGAATGGCCTCTTTCATTCGCCTGTTCTCCTTCTCGCGGCGCCGGGTGCGGGATATCCGCCTGCCGCCTTCGCCTCCGATGCTTCCCCGAGGGGATCCTGTATGGTTATGCGGTTGTAAGTGACCGGGAAGGCAAGCCCGATAAATGAACCGAAGGGATTCTTCATGACCGGAATCCTTTCTTCAAAAAAAGAGATGCCAGGATACCGCCCCGGTGGGAAAAAGAGAACGCTGCCCCATTTTATCGTGGTATTTGAAAGTGCCGACCTTATCAGTCGGATCATCTCAGGGATACTTGAAGTGTGTGGGCTGCCATATGAATATAAAGCGGCTTTTTTCATTCCATATGCTGAAGCCGGGGAGTACCGGTTTATGGTTCCGAGGAATATCCTTCCGCGGCATACTCTGATTGCCTCGTTTATCATATTCTGGAGGTTGCATGCCGGGTTGGGGAAGATCAGGGTGACAATGTCAAACTCGTTATCGGAAAAGGGAAGATCTTCGTAGTCGCCCGGACAGAGATCGGCCCTCTCTCCTAATTTTTCTCTTGCCATATCCAGTATGTGCTCTGATTGATCGGTACCTGTTACGCTGCACCCCTTTCTCCTGAAGAAACGAAGATAGTTTCCCGCTCCGCAACCCACGTCGAGCAGGCGTTCGCCATCCATGGGTTTCAGGAGGCGCTGGATCAGCTCCTTTTCGCGTCTGTCCATATAATATCCGGCTGGGGAACGTGACCCGGTTGTCATAGGATTGCACCACACTTTCTGTACGTAAAGCTGCCGGCCTACCCGCCTATTGAGGACATATTCGTCGCGCACTTTCTTCTATGGATCTGCTGGCAACCTGTCTCATAACTGCCCGGTTTCCTGTTGATAAGGTCTCTTATAAGAGTTTCCAGCTCGGAATCGGTGCACCCGTTACGCAGGGGCGTCTTGAGATCAGTCGTTGGTTCGTCTGAGAGGAGACATGCCCTCAGGTGTCCGTCGGCCGTCAGGCGGAGTCTGTTGCAGGAACTGCAGAATTCGTGGCTCATGGCGCTAATGAAGCCGATTTCCCCCTTTGCTCCGTTCAGAGTATATAAAGATGCCGGACCATCTGCCCTGCCATGGTCTTTGTCTACGGGTTTCAGGGGGCTGAAGCTGTTTATATTTTTTATGACCTCATCATTGGAGAGGTACCCCAGGCTGTTTTCCAGGGCTGATTCACCTACCGGCATGAATTCAATGAATCGTATCTGGTAGGGTTTGTCTATGCTGAGTTTCGCGAAATCGATTATTTCGTCATCATTAAACCCCTTTATCGCCACCACGTTGATCTTAATGGGTGAGAATCCGGTGTCGTGTGCTTTTCGTATTCCTCGAAGCACCCTGTTGATATCACCGCCTCTGGTTATATCTCTGTATCTGCCGGGGGAGAGGGAGTCGAGACTGACATTTATCCTCTCTATGCCGGCATTGAATATTTCTTCGGCATGGTCTTCCAGAAAGATCCCGTTTGTTGTCAGGCTGATGTCTCGCAGACCCCCCACCTTCGTGAGGGATGTGAGAAAATCTGTAATTCCGCGCCGAACAAGGGGTTCCCCGCCGGTCACACGTACCTTGATGATACCCGTTTTCACGGCAGCGCCCACAATCCTCAATATCTCTTCGTAGCTGAGAATATCCTCGTGGCCAAGGAAAGATACACCTTCCTTCGGCATGCAGTATACACAGCGCAGGTTGCACCTGTCGGTAATCGATATTCTCAGATAGTTTATCTCTCTGTTGTGATTATCTATCATAATCGGATGATGCTATCATAAATGCTTCCTGATTTCTATTAATCAATGGTAACGGGAGTATCCATTCAAGGTGAGACCGGGTTTCAGCAATTGACATTTCAGCCCGGCTATGCTACCGATTTATGAAACAAATGCGGGATCAGATATCCGGCAAATGGTAAGGTGGGGAGAGATAAATGGGGAAAAAATCAATCATAATCTTTTTGCTGTCTATCGCTGTTTTTACCATTCTCTGCGGCACATTGCATGCCGTAGAAGTAGAGACACTCGTCAGGGACGCTGTTAAGTATTACAGGGGGAACGCATCCTTTTCAGTAGTTGATATGACCATACATCGTCCCGGCTGGGAACGTACTCTGACCATCAAGGCATGGACCAGAGGGGAGAAGGACAGCCTGTTTACCATTATCGCGCCCCCCAAAGACAACGGAAACGGAACCCTGAAGAAGGGGAAAGAGATGTGGATATTCAATCCCAGGGTAAACCGTGTCATCAAGCTTCCTCCTTCAATGATGTCCCAGTCCTGGATGGGGTCCGATTTTTCAAATAACGACCTGGCGAAGTCGGACAGCATTATCAATGATTATACCCATAAGATTACGGGAACGGAGATTCATGCCGGGAAAAAGGTTTTTGTAATTACATCGATGCCGAAACCGGATGCGCCGGTGGTGTGGGGAATGCAGAAGCTCAGGGTTCGAGAGGATCTCATTTTTCTGAGCCAGGAATTTTATGACGAAGATCTCCTGCTTGTCAAAACTATGACCGGCACTAAGATACAGATGATCGGCGGCAAGCTTTTCCCCAGAGTCTGGAAGATGCAGAAGGAGGACAAGGAAGATGAATATACGCTGCTTGAATACAGAGAGCTTTTGTTTAAGGAGAATCTTCCGGGCGAGCTGTTTACCCTTTCTTCGTTGAAGAACCCGGGGAGGTAAGGTATCGTGTCGATCGAGATTAAAATGGCCTGGCGAAATATATGGCGGAATTCCAGGAGGTCGGTTCTGACTATTCTTGCCATTGTATTTGCCACCATGCTCCTCGTCTTTATGCTATCCTTTCAGTTCGGCTCCTATGATACCATGATCAATACGGCGGTAAAGATCCACACGGGTCATGTACAGGTGCAGGCCGAAGGGTACAGGGACAAGATGGATATCCGGCTGGTGGTGCCGGACCCCGATGCCGTGGATGATATTATTAAGGATATTCCCGAGGTTGAGGCTTATACATCCCGGGCGAATGCCTTTTCCCTCGTTTCTTCCAGTGACCGAACCTATGGTGTTCTCTTGACAGGTATTGACCCTGAAAGAGAAGCGAAGGTCTCCACGCTTAAAAAACTGGTACGGCGGGGAAAATACCTCGCGCAGGAAGATACTGATATGGCCCTGGTGGGTGAGCTTCTGGCCAGGAATCTTAAAGTGGATATCGGGGATGAACTTATTGTGTTGGGCCAGGGCCATGATGGTTCGGTTGCCGCGTCGGTTCTGAAAGTAAAGGGAATTTTCAGTTCCGGTGAGGATAAGTTTGACCGTAATTCAGTTCAAATGCCACTCGGATACTTCCAGGACGTCTTTTTCATGCGCGGCGCTGTTCATGAAGTGGTAGTCCTGGGTAGATCGCTGGAAGATGTAAAAAAGATAAAAAAGGAACTGGGTGCGGGAATCAGGAGCATAGATAGCGATGGAAACCTGGTGGTCCTTGACTGGATGAAGCTTATGCCCGGTATCGTTCAGTCCATAAAGCTGGATCTGGTAAGCGGACTTATCATGTATGTAATCCTGATTGTGGTGGTTGCCTTCAGTATTTTGAACACCTTCCTGATGGCGGTTTTTGAAAGGACAAGAGAATTTGGTGTTCTCATAGCGATTGGAATGACACCGGGCCGGCTGATGAGATCCCTGTTCCTTGAGTCGGTGACGATTACCCTTATCGGGATCATTCTCGGTATCATCTCCGGGAGTATGGTAACTTGGTACTTCCAGGTGCACGGGATCGTGATCTCGGGAGCCGCGGAAATTCTGAGCCAGTATGGACTGCCCGAAAGGATGTATCCTCAGCTCTCGGTTCTTTCTGTCTCTATTGGTGCGGGGATAGTATTAATTATAACGATTCTGACCGCCATTTACCCTGTCCTGAAGGTAAGGCGTCTGAGGCCGGTTGAGGCAATGACTGCAGTTTAATTGAGGGGCTGTAATGTATCTTCAGATGGCTTGGCGAAATATATGGAGGAATCCCCGTCGAACCATTGTCATTATGACCGCCGTAATTATAGGCGTCTGGGCAATGATCTTTCTGGGGGCGTTGATGCGCGGGATTTCGGATCAAATGGTTCGAAACGGAATAATGACCCTTACCGGGCATGTTCAGGTACACCACGCGGGCTTCAGAAAAGACCCCGTTATCGAAAACAGTATAGATAAACCGGAAGTCGTGGAAGCCGCTCTTTCGAAAATTCTGCCCCGGGACGCGAGATGGACCACTCGTGTTCGTGTTGACGCAATTGCGAGCAACGCGAGACACTCAGGAGGTGTAACACTTGTCGGAATTGATCCCGAACAAGAGGCCGGAATTTCGTTCATCAGACAGGCGATTACCGAAGGGACGTATCTTAAAGCTGGCGATAAATACGGTATCATCGTAGGGGAAGCCCTGGCGGACAAATTTGATACAAAACTGGGCCGTAAACTTGTTCTGATGTCGCAGGATACAAACGGGGATATCGCTTCCCGGGCCTTCAGGATAACCGGCATATTCAAGGCCGAGATGGAGACCACCGAAAAGCAGTTTGTCTTTGTAACCATAACCGCGGCACGGAAAATGCTGAAGCTTGGAAATCAGATCTCCGAAGTATCCATCCTCCTTGCCGATTACAAAAATGCGGACAGGGTTGCGGATGACCTGAGGGGCGTACTCCCTTCTGTTTCTTATGATGTTCAGACATGGCAGGAACTTCTCCCCTTCGTAACAGCGGTATTAAAGATGTATGACTGGTTTATCTACCTGTGGTTCCTGGTGATTTTTATCGCCATGGGGTTTGGTATAGTTAATACAATACTGATGGCAGTATTCGAGCGCATAAGGGAATTCGGTCTTTTAAAGGCGTTGGGCATGAAACCCTGGTGGATTGTGAAAGAGATCCTTACCGAATCTTTTTTTCTCCTTATACTCGGTATGGTGGCAGGAAACGCGCTTGGTTTTCTGAGTGTATTTGCTCTGGCCGACACAGGCATAGATCTTTCCGCACTTTCCGAGGGTATGGAATTCGCGGGCATGTCCCGGGTAATCTATCCCGTTATAGCCATTAAAGATATCGTTGCGGCAAACCTTGTTGTTCTTATCCTGGGACTTCTGGTTAGTGCCTATCCGGCCATTAAAGCCGCCAGATTTACCCCCGTGAAGGCAATGGCTCACACATGAGATATTTTGATATGGGAGACTTCATATGAATATAGTGGAATGCAGGGATGTAATAAAGATATATCGGCAGGGGAAGGTCGAAGTCCATGCACTGAGGAGCATAAATCTCTCCATACAGAAAGGTGGTTTTGTTGCCCTTGCGGGTCCTTCGGGCTCAGGTAAGACCACCCTGCTAAACATCATAGGCGGTCTGGATTACGCCAATTCTGGTAGTATTACATTAGATGGTAACATTATCAATAAGATGAGCCAGTCGGAACTCGCGAACCTCCGGCTCCACAATATAGGATTCGTGTTCCAGGCCTACAATCTGATCCCCGTTCTTTCTGCTCTGGAGAATGTCGAGTTTGTCATGCTCCTTCAGGGTGTTCCGTCGGCGGAGCGAAGAGAAAGAGCAACAGCCATTCTGGATGATGTTGGTCTTAAAGATGCTTATAGCAGGCGACCTGCCGAACTTTCCGGAGGGCAGCAACAGCGGGTAGCCGTTGCCAGAGCCATTGTGTCAAACCCTTTGATAGTGCTGGCCGACGAACCTACGGCAAATCTTGATTCAAAGACCGGTGAGGGGCTTATGGAGATGATGAGGGAAATGAATGAAAAGAAAAACGTCACCTTCATCTTTTCCACGCATGATCAGATGGTGATGGATTATGCCAGGCGGCTCGTTCATATCAGGGATGGCCTGGTGGCGGATGATCAGAATCAGGGATGATGTGATCGTGAATAAACCGGATATAATAAGCCCCAAAATTATCGGTTTTCTGCTGATTTCGCTGTTCGTATGCGGAAATGCAGGCACTTCGCCGGCTCTGGCCGACTCCAGGGCTGCGCCGGTCCAATCTGATACTTCAAAAAATCTTTTTAACAATATAGAGACGGAATGGGGAGGTTATATAAAATGCCGTGGCGCTGTTTCATGGCCCGGTGACGGCTCATTTTACAGTCTTGTGGGAGCGGGAACATATTATGACGGAAGCGCGGAAGGCCGTCTTAAAAACCGCCTCTATCTCGGCTCGTCGATCTATCTCGATACACACTATGAAATCATCCTTTCAGGAGGGGATACGAGGAGGAAACAAAAGGAGCTGGAGGAGCTCTTCGCAGGTTCTGTTATAGAAAATTATCTGTCAGGCGCAGTTGAAGATGACCGCCGTCTTATGGATCTCACGAAAACACTGAAGGATAGCGATGATTATATGCTCTATCATCGACTCGACCGCCTTTCCCTGACGGTTCAGCAAAGACGGTTTGTCTTCCGTATAGGGAGACAGGCCGTCACCTGGGGGAACGGTTTTCTTTTTAACCCGATGGATCTTTTCAACCCCTTCGCACCCACGGATATAGAGCGGGAATACAAGATCGGAGATGATATGGCCTATGCCCAAATTTCTTTCGGGGAATCAGGCGATGCGGAGTTTCTCTATGTTCCGAGACGCGACCCGGCAACAGGGGAAGTGGAGGGAAGCCAGGATTCCCTGGCAGGAAAGATTCATTTCGCGAAGGGTGCAACCGAGTTTGATATTATGGTCGCAAAGCACTTTGAGGAACAGGTCATCGGCGCCGGCTGTTCGGGGTATTTCGGGGATGCGGCATGGCGTCTTGATGCCACATGGACCTTCCCCGATGAAAAAACCGACGAGAACAATTTCCTGTCTCTTGTTGCCAATATGGATTATTCCTGGGTCTGGTGGGATAAGAATTTTTACGGATTTGTAGAGGTCTTTTACAGCGGTCTGGGTGATGATAACTACTCTGAATCTATCATGGACAAAGGCGTTATGGAACGTCTCGATCGAGGGGAGCTGTTCACACTGGGCCGCTATTACCTGGGCGGGCATATCAGAATGGAAGTGCATCCCTTGGTCAACATTTTCTTTACCGTTATCAATAACATGGATGATCCGTCCGGTATACTTCAGCCACGCCTTACATGGGATATCACGCAGGATTTTCAATTCATCTGTGGCGGAAATATATTCTATGGGGGGCGGGGCACAGAATACGGCGGTTTCAAAATACCGTCTACCGATGTTCTGATTAAAACACCCGACAGTGCTTATATGTGGCTTGCCTGGTATTTTTGACGAAGCTATCAGCCTTTGCGGGTTTTTAATTCAGAATATATCTTATCATGGAGGGGTGTTTTGATGCCCGATTCCTTGCCGCTCTTTATAACGTATCCTATAAAGGTTTCAAGCTCGGTTTCTCTTCCCTTTTCGAAATCAAGTTGCATGGAGGACTTCGTTTCATAAGGAAAATTAGATGTGACTTCCAGTGATTGTTCGATAATATTTTCCGGAAGCGGTATTCCTTTCTCGTCGGCAATCAACTTAACTTCCTTCATCATTTCTTCTAACATTGTTTTGTGTTCCCTGTTTTCCATGATTGCACCGAAAGGTTTTTCCAGCAAGGAAGTAATACCTGCCAGGGGGCCTACAAAAAGATACTTGGACCATGCGCCAACAGTAATATTCTCCGAAAGTTCTGCCTTGATATCCGCATTCTTTAAAAGGGTTTCGATTTCTCTATATGGTTCAACAGAACCGCTTTCAGGCCCGAAAAGCAGATTACATGAACCCCCTGTCTGCTGTATAACACCGGGTCGGACTATACGGGTGCTGATATAGACGCATCCGTTCAGAATGTTGCCCTGCCGCAAAATAGCTTTTAGTCTCTCCACACTGTCAACCCCGTTCAAGAGGGGAATCGTTACCGTATTACTATGGAGATTGCCCGTAATCATACGGGCGGCGTTATCAAGGCCATAGCCCTTTACACAGAAGAGGATCAGATCCAGGGGACCCAGCTCTTTTGGATTGTCTGTTGCCAAAGATGGCATGGCTGTAAAATCACCTTCTGTCGTGATCAGCTTGAGGCCATCTTTCCTGATTTTATCTAAATGTTCGCCTCTTGCTATAAAGCAAATCTGATGATCATTTGAAGCGGCATATTTCAGCGCGAGTTTTTCCCCATAGTAACCGCCAACACCTCCTATTCCCACGATCGCTATTTTCATTATTCCTCCACAGGTTGATTTATCTGTTTCTCATTTTAACTCTCAAATATCGATATTATCAATTGATATGTTGGTGCCAGATATTTTGCAACCTGTCCTTTTTGGGGAATCATAAATATAAAACCTTTTCTTTGTTTTGGGATGATTGCGATATGTCTAATAATGCCTGGTTCAGGATTATTATTGACAAATTCCACAAGGAAATCATGCATCTTTGTCATTTCATAATACAGGTAAAAATCGTATGCCCCCCATTTAACTTTCTCTCTGTACAGCTGGCGGGCATTCGTTATTTCTGATTCTCGTAAACCGGAATATTTTGATTCAATCAGATGACCTTCCCCGGGGGGATCGTGTCTCATGTACAGTGTGATAAATAATCTATCATATTTCATGATGAGTTTCGATATGGGCATATAAAGCCATGCATGTCTCGGAAGAAGGGTAATGGTGGCATCAATCTCGGAGACAGGGCCTTTTTCTTTGAAAAAGAGGTTGGCATGGTATCCTACGATTCCTCCGATATTGGTGAATGTCTGATCATCCGGCTTGACTACATCCACAAGGTCGTTGAATGCAGAGAGAAATACTTTTTTATTTTCTTTCTTCCCCCGTGAGAAACTGATTACAAGCATGCCGGCAAATGCAAAAAGAAGGAAGAGAAAGGGGAGTGTTACAAATGCATTCATATTAAAGGATTCTTTCTCTGGTGTGTTTAACAGGATAGATCCTCTATTTCCCCCGGCCTTTTATTGTTTGATAACGGAAGGCAACCATTGATAAATCGGGGCAAAGTATTGTGCCACCTTTTTTTTATGAGGAATCATAAAAACGAAGCCCTTTTTTTGGTCTGGAACGATTGCTATATGTTTGATGGTAGCTGGTTCTGGGTTCATTTCCATGAATTTTATAAAATGATCACGTATCCTGGTATTTTCATAATAGAGAAGAAAATCATAATTCCCCCAATTTATCGTTTCTCTGTTCAATCGTTGCTCATTTGTTATTTTCGGCCCTCGAAAACCGGCATACTTCCTTTCAATTAAGTGGCCTTCTCCTGATGGTGTTTGTTTCAGGTGCAGCGTTATGAATAGTCTGTCATACTTACTTATAATCTTTGATATGGGAAAATAAAGCCATGAATGCCTTGGGAGCATGGTAAT